>JBFJTO010000253.1:0-2826 GCA_041625295.1 Acidimicrobiia bacterium
CTGAGAGCCTCTCTGGCGGCGATTCAGGATGAATTCGATGTAATCCTCATCGACTGCCCACCCTCGCTGGGACTGCTCACTGTGAACGCTCTCGCCGCAGCTGATGAGGTGCTGATCCCTATTCAATGCGAGTACTACGCCCTCGAGGGCCTGAGCCAGTTGCTCAGGAACGTGGACATGGTCAAGAGCTCGCTTCGGCCCGGGCTCGAGATCGGCGGAGTGGTGTTGACCATGTACGACGGTCGTACCCGGCTTGCCAAGGATGTCTCCGAGCAAGTCCGGAATCACTTTGGTGATCAGACCTATCGGACGGTCATCCCCAGATCGGTGCGGCTTTCGGAGGCCCCGTCCTACGGAGAGCCGATCGAGACGTTTGCGCCGATGTCCCGGGGTGCGATCGCCTATCGAGAGTTGGCCCGCGAGTTTCGAAGGCGCCACGGCAGTGAGGAGAAATCGTGAGCGGTAAGAAGACCGGACTCGGGCGGGGTCTGGAAGCGCTGATCCCGACCGCGGGCCACGGGGAGTTTGCGAGGATTCCCATCGCTGACATCTCGCCCAATCCCAGCCAGCCCCGGGCGCGCTTCGATGACGACGCCCTATCTGCGTTAGCGGAGTCGATCGGTGCGATCGGATTGCTGCAACCGGTTGTGGTCACGGAGTCCGAGGAGGGCGGATTCGTGCTGATCGCGGGGGAGCGGCGCTGGCGAGCTGCCAAACGGGCCGGTCTCAGTGAGATTCCCGCGGTGATACGACAAGAGGGGGAAGTCGGATCGCTCACCGAGGCCTTGATCGAGAATCTGCAACGCGAGGACCTGACGCCGCTCGAGGAAGCCTCTGCCTATCAGCAACTGCTGTCCGATCAGGAGATCACCCACGAGGAAATCGCTTCCCGTGTCGGTAAGAGCCGGTCAGCGATCACCAATACGATTCGCCTGTTGCAGTTGCCGGCCACGATTCAAGGGATGCTGGAAAGGGGCGAGATCAATGCCGGCCACGCCAGGGCGCTTCTCGGGATCGACGACCGCGCCTATGCCGAGCACATCGCCGAGCGAACCGCCGCCGAGGGCTGGAGTGTGCGCCAGGTCGAGGATGCGGCCCGGGCTCGCAAGGAACTCGAGGATGGCAAGAATGCCCGCCCAAAGGTCCGCCAGATCCGTCCAGTGGAAATCATCGAGCTCGAGCAGAGATTGACCGAACAACTCGGCACCAAGGTCAACATCGCCTACCGCAATGAGAAAGGGAAGCTGGAGATCAGCTTTGCGACCCTCGATGATCTCGAGCGGCTCTACCGACGGTTCTTTGCCTGATCTTCGAAGAAGCGGTCCAGGCCTCGCACTGCCGACTCGCCCGTCTTGGCGCCCAAATCTGATGCAGAGATGACCACTGCAGGTGCCCTGGTCTCGCGAAGGATGGCGGTGGCCATGCCAGTGACCTCCGTACCCAACTCTGCGGCGATGTGAGCGGCGAGTCGGGCACCGGCCTCACTTCGGCCCAACGAGCTCTCGAAATAGAACACCGCGTCGTCACCGAGGTGAAACGAAACCACGATTTCGGCTCCGATGCTGTTTGCCCTTCGGGCCCGGATTCGTTCAGGAACCGACCCATCTGCTGATCTGGAAATAACTGGCAGACCACCTCGTTCCTGGAGCGCCAGGGCCGCCGAAGATCCTGCCGCCCAGGCAGCCTTGGACTCCTCAGGGGTTCTCCCGGCCGGGTCGAAGAACACTCTCGTACCCGCGATGGTGTGCGGCAATGATCTCAGCCATTCCCGTTCCCGAATGGCCTCGCGGCCGGCGCGAATCGGCCCCCTGGCGATCAGTCGCAATTCGGTGATCACCTCGGGGCCGGCTGTTCCATCGGCGGCAAGATCGCGGTTCTTCTGGAAATCCACGACCGCGGTCTGGGATTCGGGCCCGAAGATGCCGTCGGGCTTGCCGGCGTCGAAGCCGAGAGCGTTGAGCCGACTCTGAAGTTCGGCGACGTCGTCACCGCGGAGCATCGGCCTTCTCAGAAACAGCAACCTGTCGCCGAGTCGATATCCGGCCTCGTACAGGGCTCGCCAGGTGTCGGGTCCGACGATCCCGTCGATGCCGAGACCTCGACCCTGCTGGAACGCTGCTACGGCCGCGGCTGTGCCTTCGCCGAATCGACCCCGTTCGTCAGGAGCAGATTCATGACCCAAAGCAGCAAGCCGGTCCTGGATATCGCGGACCGGCTCACCTGTATCACCTAGACGGTAGAGCCGCACGGCTCCATCGTCGCAGATTCTTGGCTAGTTGAGGTACTCCGCCAACTCGGCAACCAGTTGGTGCTTGGGGCGGGCTCCCACGATGCGCTTCTTTTCCACCCCGTCTTTGAAGAGGATCAGAGTGGGGATGCTCATGACATCGAAACCGCCCGGGGTGCGAGGGTTCTCGTCGATGTTGAGCTTCCCGATAGTGAGGCTGTCCGGGTATTCGCCGGCAAGTTCTTCGAGAACTGGAGCGACCATACGACAGGGTCCGCACCACTCTGCCCAGAAGTCCACCAGGACGGCGCGTTCGCCCCCGACGGTCTCCTGGAATGTGCTGTCTGTCAGGGTGACGATGTTGTCTGCCATTATTTTCCATCTCCAGTCATATTGTTCAGAAAGTGCTCGGCGTCGATCGCGGCCCGACATCCACTGCCTGCAGCAGTCACTGCCTGTCGGTACACCGGGTCGGCCACATCTCCGGCAGCGAAAACACCCGGAACCGAGGTGGCCGTGCTGGAACCGCTGGTGACGATGTAGCCCTTTTCGTCGAGTTGTAGTTGTCCTGCGAACAGGTCGGTGGTTGGTTTGTGGCC
>JBFJTO010000254.1:0-2825 GCA_041625295.1 Acidimicrobiia bacterium
CGGCCCCGGCATCGAGCCCGGCGACCCGGTCGTCTACGGCGTCGCGGGCTGTGAGCATCAACACCCGGGGACGCGACCCATCAAGGGTCCGGATGTCACCTTCGGCAAGGCGGTGACACAGGTCCACCCCGGCTCCATCCGGAAGATTCCAGTCGAGCACGGCCAGGTCGTAGGTGGATGTGCTTAGAGCGAGGTCGGCATCCAGTACAGAACCCACGACATCGACGGCGTGACCTCTCAGCCGGAGCCCCTTTGCGACGGCAAGCGCCAGATCCGCCTCATCTTCGACAACGAGGATCCTCACTTCTCTCCCCCACGAGCAATCAAGCGCCCAAGCAGATCGTCGACCCTGCGGCCGATCTCGTCACGGATGGGGCGAATCGCCGATACACCCAGTCCCTCCGGATCATCGACCGGCCAATCCTCGCGGATCTTTCCGGGCGGGACGGGGCAAACGTCACCACATCCCATCGTCACGACGGCATCGGCAGCCTCGACCATCTCATCGGTCCAAGTCCGGGGAGGGGTCGACGAGATATCGATTCCCAGCTCCGCCATGGCGGCTACTGCAACCGGATTCGCCGTTCGGGCCGGTTCGGTACCGCCCGAAAAGACTTCGACTCGGCCTTCGCCGAAATGGCGGGCAAATCCCGCAGCCATCTGGGAACGGCCGGCGTTGTGAACGCAAACGAATAGAACAACGGGTCTCATCTTGCCGACCGGACGCTAACGGCGCGCAGGTAGTACCGAGTTCAAGAAGCCGGGGATACCGTGAGCGTGAGCATCTCGTTGTCATATACCAGGACGTAATCGATCCCCGCACGGACGACTTCACCGTCGACTCCCTCGAGTTTGGGACGCTCGACGTCGAAGCCCAGCGAAGCCAGGGCTGCCTTGCGCCCGGAACCGTCGAGTCCGGGTTCGGTCACCGCGAACACGACACCGAGGCAATTGATCCCCAATGCGTCCGAGTTGCCGGGACCCGATGGGTCGATCGACAAGGTGAAACTCTCCAGGACGCCCGAGGGATCGACGACGGTGGAGATGGAAATGTATTTCGTGAAATCGGTATCTGACTCACCGGCTGGTAGATAGGCCGGGAACCGCAAAGCCGGCGAGATCGGTCCGCCGATTGCGTTCCAGGCATCGACGAAACCATTCGAGCTCCCCGAGAAGACGCCGGTCTCGGCAACGGTGACCGTTGTTGACGTACCGGTCGTAGTCGGTGTATTCGCGGGAGCAGACGTCGTGGTGGTGGTCGTCGGGGCCACCGTCGTGGTTGTTGTCTCTTCCGTGGAAAACGACGATCCGAAGCTTGCCGATGCGATCACTCCGGGTGCCTGCCAGGCAACTACTCCAACCAAGGCCAGAGCCCCTCCCACTATCGCCGCTTTCTTGAGGTTGGCCGAGGTGAACCTTCGTATCGACTTCGAGTCGCGCAAAGATCGCTGCGACTCGATGATGTCTTCAGACACCCAGCCCTCGTCATCGACCAGCTCCTTCGAGATCGGTTCGAGGGTGGGAACGGCGTGTGCATCTTCGGCCCCGGTGGCGGCCACGGCCGGTTCGTCCCCGCCTGCGGCCGACTTGATTGCCGCCACTGCGACGGAAAAGGCTTCCGGCTCATCGGGTACGAAATGAACCGAATCGCCATCGACCATGAGATCGAAGCCGCGGCCGTCGAAAGTGGCCACCCCGTACTCGGAAAGGGGAAGGGAGCAGATCGAAGCGTCGCCGCTCTCGATGGTGAGAGTCGTCTCGGAGAGATGGAGATCGACTTCGAGTTCACCACCCCCGTCAACGGCAATTCGCCCTTTGAATACCTCTTGCATAACCCCTCTTGGCGACCGGATCGTCCTATTCATCGGCGACGATCGCGGTCTTCTTGAATGATTCAGGCACGACCCCAGCAGGAGCGACTGGCATTCCAGTGCGACCACCCGCCCCCGTCGTAAACAAGCCACGCCACCATCTCGACGCTGGCGACGGGATCCATGATGTCCGCACCCTCCATCCCCGCCTCTGACGTACGTTCCTGCCATTGGCTCCCCAGATGCTGAAAGAGTCCGGCCGCCGAACTCATCGGATTGGTGGCTTGCGAATCGCCTCCCGACTCGCATCGAATGATGGCCAGGGCACGCTCGACGTGGCGGGGTTTGAAGAAGACGGTGACCAACGGTCTCCAGTCCTCGATCGAAACGGGAGCTGCGGGTACGAGGTCCGCGACGGTGCGGGGAAGATCGAGCCCGCCCGCCAATACGGTGGGGGCACAGACGGCCCCCGGGACCGGGCCCACGCACCCAGGAGGTAGCACCGACGGCTCCGGGGCTGCAAGCTCGGACTCGAACTCTGCGATCAGCCCCAACCGGACGCTCGAGGCTGGTGGGTGAAACTCCCGGAGATCGGATGGATGCCACGGAGCCCAAGCCCCGCCGACGGCGAGCATCGACGCCAGGATCAGTATTCCGAACACATAAGAAAAGAGAACGCGCATAGCGAGACCTTGGGAAGGGGTGGGCCCGGAGCGGGCAGATAGTCGAAGGTTATCGACCTGGCGTTACTGGGCCAACCCGGTCATGACCTGGCCACCGAAAAAACCACCGAAGAGAACTCAGGAAGGTAGGCGAGGGAGAAGCGGACTCCGTCGAGGTCCACCTCGCCGTCGACGTGGGACAGGTCGCGGGTCGACAGGTCGAACCCGAGCCGTTCCAACAGGTCGCGGCGGCCGCCGGCGTCCAGGTCGGGCGCGGCAATCGCAATGGCCACACCCCAGGACGCAATGATTCCCTCATCGCTGGCAGTGTCGCCCGCAGGATCACCCGTCA
>JBFJTO010000255.1:0-2817 GCA_041625295.1 Acidimicrobiia bacterium
CAGGTCTTCTACGTCCACAACCGGGTCCGATCCATCGATCGGACGGTTGCAAGGCTGAGACAGCTGGTCCCGGACGCCCGCTATGTCGTTGCACATGGCCAGATGTCTGAGGGCCAGCTCGAACAGGTGATGCTGGACTTCTGGAACCGCGAGTACGACGTGATGGTGGCCACGACGATCATCGAGTCCGGTCTCGACCTTCCCCAGGTCAACACCTTGATAGTCGAGCGCTCCGACCTTCTGGGTCTTGCGCAGCTGTATCAACTTCGCGGCCGGGTGGGCCGTTCGTCACAGCGGGCATACGCATACCTGTTCCACCCCCGCGACCAGAGTCTCACCGAGGAAGCCCACAGACGCCTCGAGGCGATCGGCGAGGCAACCGATCTCGGGTCGGGGTTCCAGCTGGCGATGAAGGACCTGGAGATCCGCGGGGCCGGTTCGATTCTCGGCGAGGTGCAGTCGGGTCACATCTCGGCCGTGGGATTCGAGCTCTATACCGAGCTCGTGGCCGAGGCGGTCGACCGGCTCGAAGGCAGAGAGGTAAAAGACGAACCCGTCGATGTCCGCATCGACGTGGCCTGCGACACCCATCTCCCGGAGGATTACGTCGTCGACCAGCAGCTTCGGCTCGAGGCTTACCGGCGGTTGGCGCTGGCATCGACACACCCGGCGGTCGACGACGTCGCCGCGGAGTGGCTGGACAGGTTCGGCGAGCTTCCCGTTCCCGCCCAGGATCTGGTGGAGTTGGCTCGGTTGCGTGTGGAGGCGCTGCGGGTCGGGGTCGCCGAGATCGTGCAGCTGAGGGGCGAGATCCGGATCGGGCCGGTCGATCTCAGTGCGTCACAGGAGGTGAGGCTGCAGCGGCTTTGGCCCCGGTCGGTTCTCAGGGCACGAGAGGGGGTCATCTTCGTCCCGACGCCGAGGCGGATCCTCGGTGGGCTTCTCGACTTCTTCACCAGGATGTGGCCGCCGGACGGAGTTGGTGCTACACCTGCCTAGCATTGCGCCCGTATCAATCTCTGAGGAATCCCCTGTGAAGAAACTAGTCGTAGGTTTGGTCGTGCTCGCCTTCCTGGCAGGAGCGTGCGGGAGCGGGTCGGTTGTGGCCACTGTCGATGGCACAGACATCCCGCTTTCCCAGGTCGAAGCGCTCCGTCCGGAGTCCTCCGGTGCTGTGGCACAGAAGGACTTTGGAGACGATCTCCTCAATACGATCATCGAGGTGGTTGTGGTCTCGCGGGCCGCCTCCGAGTTCGGTCTCAGCTTCGACGATGCCGCCGTCGAGGCCAAGGTCGATGAGCTCAAACAGCAGATCACAGATCAAACTGGTCTCGACTACCAGGCTTTCTTGGACCAACAGGGCCTCACCGACATTCGAGTTCATCGCATTGCCCTCCAACAGCTGGTGGCCAAGGGCATCGAGGACAAGCTGATCGCCGCCGCCCCGGCGCCATCGGATGCCGACATAGAGGCGCAATATCAGCAGGGCCTCTACAGCTATACGGATGCTTGCGTATCTCACATCCTGGTTGCCACCGAAGAGGAGGCCGTTGCCGCCAAGGCGCGCATCGACGGCGGCGAGGACTTCGCGGCCGTGGCCACCGAGATCGGCACCGACGGGACCGCCGCCGATGGCGGATCGCTTGGATGCACATCGCTGGGCGGATATGTGCCTGAGTTTGCCCAGGCGGCTCTCGAGGCTCCCATCGGAGTCGTCACCGGTCCGGTTCACAGCCAGTTCGGCTATCACCTGATTTTGGTGGAGAGCCGCGAAACGAAAACGCTCGATGAAGTCAAGCCGGACCTGTTGGCGCAGATCGACAAACTGAGGCGGGGAAACCTCGTTCAGGATTGGCTGTTGGCCGCGGTCGGTGATGCCGACATCCAGATCGATCCGAAGTACGGCTCATGGACGACAGATCCATACCCGCAGGTTCTGCCCCCGCAGTAGTCGTCGTCGGGCTCGGGCCCGGTGACCTCGACTCTCTGGCCGATTCATCGGTCCGGATGCTCGTCGATCCGGGCGTGCCGGTGATATTGCGAACCATCGAGCATCCCGCGGCCCGACAGCTGGCGGATCGGCGCCCCATCACTGCCTGCGATGACATTTATGAACAGCAAACCTCTTTCAGCGATGTCTACGCAGCCATCGCGACCCGGGTTCTGGCCGCCGCGTCGTCGGGAACGGTGATCTATGCGGTTCCGGGCAGCCCCCGCGTCGGCGAGTTCGCGGTTCCCATGATCGAGACCGAGGCAAAACGGCTCGGGTTGGGGTTCCGGGTGGTCACGGCCGAGTCGTTCATCGAGGCGGTCACCGCCGCGGTTGGAGTCGATCCGCTTCGCGACGGTCTTCAGATTCTCAATGGGCACGAGCTTCCCGATCCGCTCGTCCTCGACAAGCCGACGATCGTGTCGCAGATCGATTTGCCACTCGTGTTTGCCGATGTCATCGACAGGATCGGAAGAGTCGTCCCCGAGGGAACGTCCGTCTCCGTGGTCGTGGGTGCCGGGAGTGCCGACGCCACGGTGGTGACCGCCTCGCTCTCGGCGGTGGACGTCTCTCTGGCCGGCTTGCGCACGTCACTGTTTCTCTTTCCCGAGCCCGGTGGGCTGATCGGCGTCGTGAAGACGATGAGGCGGCTGCGCGGTGAGTGTCCCTGGGATCGAAAGCAGACTCACGCCTCGCTGGTGAAGAATCTGGTTGAGGAGACCTTCGAGCTGGTCGAGGCTCTGGCCGGGTTCACAGCGGGGGACTGGGTGTCGCAGGCTGCCGTCGAGGACGAGTTGGGCGACGTGCTCCTCCAGATTCTCTTCCAC
>JBFJTO010000256.1:0-2811 GCA_041625295.1 Acidimicrobiia bacterium
GATCGATCCCGGGGGAAAGTCCCATCGTCTTGGAGACCTCTGGGAAGCGGGTCCCCATGTGATCCTGTTCCTGCGCCACTTCGGCTGAATGACGTGCCGGGAGCGGGCCGGTCAGGTCCGCGACAGATATCAAGACTTCACCGATGCGGGGATCGGCGTCACCGCCATCGGAACCGGGGGCAAGCGCTATGCCGATGCCTTCATTGCAGACGAAAGGGTGCCGTTTCCGGTCTTGTTGGACGAAGACGGGTCGGCCGCAGAAGTCGTGGGGACCGGGAAGCTGGGAGTCGCGTCACTGGTCAGCCCCGCTGCGTGGATGGCCGGGGCGCGGTCGACTGTGGCGGGCCATCGTCAGCACAAGACCGGTCGGAGACCGCTGCAGCTGGGAGCAACCGTCGTGATCGGACCCGGCGACAAGCTGCTCTATGTCGACTTTGAGAAGTACGCCGGCGACCACGCCGACCTCGACGAGGTGCTTGCGGCCGCGAATGGGTGAGTCGGTCGGGCCGGCGCGGTCTTTCAGACCTCGGCTCGCATGGCTGCGTACGTCCAACCCGCGCCGCCTAGGTCCAAGAACCCGAACAGGGCGATCTGCCATGGCCCAAAGGCGAATGCGACGGTGATCGCAAACGCGGCGAACGACAGCCTCCCGAAGATCGTCGCCACATAGAACGGTTTGAGGTCGAAGTGGGCGGCCGTCAGGTAGTAGATCGCGATGGGTACCGCCATGGCGCCCGCCATGCGCACCCATCCGTCCGGATCGGCGTCTATCCCCAACATCGAGAAATCGAAGTCGGGGATCAGCAGAAACGAGAGTCCCGCCAGTCCCACATACCAACCCCACACTCTCACACTCAGTCGTGATGACATGGCTTCCTCCTTTGATCCAAACCTACGCCGAATGAAAGAAGAACGACCATGTCGGTTGAGTTCCAGCCGCGTATGTTTGATTGATGGCGTGGCGACGGAGACTTGCGAGGGGTGCAATCGCGGGCGCGCTCCTGCTGTTTGCACCGTGGGCGTTTGCCCAAACCGCGACCACACTCGACTTGGCGCCCAACGCGGGGGAAGCCGGATCGGTCACCTACGCTTCGGGCACCGGGTATGCCCTTGGCGTAGTGGTGTTCCGGTGGTCCGACGAATCGCAACTCGGCACCGCAACCGTGGGAAGAACCGGTGCGTTCTCGAATGTTCCGCTGCCGATTCCCGCCACTGCTGCGACAGGTTTGCACACCGTTTCGGCATGCCAGCTCGATCCGGCGACTGGTGGAGAGACCTGCCCCGGCTCGGCCGGCTTCCAGGTGGTTCCGCCGCCGACCACCACGACGTCGACGACGACACCAACAACCTCCACAACGACGACTTCAACATCCACCACCACCTCGACATCGACCACGTCGACCACGACGACGACTGTGCCGGCCGTCTTCGGTGCGGACATACCGGACTGGCCCGACGACTTCGACATCGCGATCCCGCCACCGGGACCGGACCCGGGTCCCGGGCCCTCGATCGCGGTTCCCACCACCGTTCCGCCGCCGCCCGACGACCTCGAGGTTCCGCTCCCCGACGTGTTCCCCGACCTGATCGCGCTCCGGATGGAAGTGACCCAGGGGATCCAGAACCTGGCCAACCAGATGCCGTTGGTCTCGGGACGGCGCACGTATGTGCGGGTCTACGTGGGGATCGACGGAGCCGCCACCTGGCCCGCCTACGGGGCTCTCCAAGTGAAGCGAAACGGCCAGATACTCGGCTACTTGTGGCCCGAGGGTGGAGCGATCATCGCCAAAGCTGACGGCGGAGACCGGGCCGAACTCGATGACACGCTCAACTTCGCGATCCCCGATGCCTGGGCTGAGGGGATGCTCACCTTCCGGACCTTCGTCTACTCCTACAACACCGAGACACCCACGACGAAAGAACCCTGGTCTTTCAACAACTATCAGACGACGACGGTCGAGTTCCATCAAGGCGAGCCGGCCATGCTCCACCTCGTTCCGCTCCACCTGCACCGCTCCTATCACCCTTCCGATGTTCCCCGCGTCTACAAGCCCGATCTCGGAGGCGGCTTCCAGATCGCCATCGAACCCCAACCCTCAAACACGATCTACTCGATCAACGGGATGTATCGGTACCACCCGATCGCCAGCCTCGGCTACGAACTCGAAGAGAACAAGTTCTACCGGGAGCCTTGGCCGTCTGAACACCTGTCGGGTGGAGAGTGGAATCTGGGGCCGTGTTCGACGGTGCTCGAGTGGTACCAGCCGTCTGCCAACTACTACCTGCCCGACTGGAAGGTTCTCTACGAAGACGACCCCGGCGACGTCGGCGAGGGAAACAACCTGATCGTCTTCGAACCCGATTACCGCACCATTTTCGTGCTCGACCGGAGGGTGACGGAGCTCAAGCACTACATCGAGGTCGATGACGACGGCGGATACCGAACTTACGGAAAGGACAATGGAGTCGGGCCGGCACCTCTCCCGCAGACGCCGGTGTTCATTGGCGGATGCAAGTCCTCGGGATACAGCGATCCCAACAAGCACATGGGCTTATTCCGATTGTTCGAAGATTGGGACTCCGAGCGAGAGTTCTTCATGGGGATGGTTGATCCCAGCCTGCCCACTTTCTTCGGCGGTTTGGCTTCCGGGGCCTCAGACGCTGCCTGGGTCAAGATGAACAACAGCTTCGGCAGCAGCGGGTGGGGTCACTCTGCAGCTGCCACGGTGGCTCATGAGATGGGCCACCTGGCCGGGCTCAAACACGTTCCCTGCCTCGATTCGGACGATGACGGGGAACCCGACGAGTTGA
>JBFJTO010000257.1:0-2805 GCA_041625295.1 Acidimicrobiia bacterium
GGGACCAGGACAATCTCGCCTGTTTCGTGGAGCAGGGGCGGTATCTGGAACCGGCGTACATGGATGCCTACATCTCCAAACGCGATGCCTACGAGCGGTCTTTTCGCGACATCATCGCCCAGGGAGTCGGAACCGGAGAGTTCCGAGAGGTCGACGTGCGGCTGGCTTCGATGGCGATCCTGGGAATGTGCAACTGGATGATCCACTGGTACAGGGCGCGCGGCGACCGCAAGCCGGCCGAGATCGCCGCCGAGTTCGCTGAGATGGCGGTTGCTTCGATCGAGGCCGCTGAATGAGCGGGGCCCTCGACGGGATCAAGGTCCTGGACCTATCTCAAGGAGCGGCAGGTCCGGTGTGCGCCATGTTTCTGGGAGACATGGGAGCCGAGGTCATCAAAGTCGAGTCACCGGGCGGCGAGTGGGGCCGGCTCCTGGGACCACCATTCATCGAGGGTGTTTCCGCCGCCTTTCTGGGCATCAACCGGAACAAGGCAAGTATCGAGATCGACCTCCGCAAGCCCAGCGGGGCCTCGGTCGTCTTGAAACTGGCGTCGCAGAGCGATGTGGTCGTCGAGAGCTTTCGGCCCGGCGTCGCCGACCGGCTCGGCATCGGATACGAGGCCGTCAAGGCTCTCAATCCACGGGTCATCTACCTCGGTATCTCCGCTTTCGGTCAGGAGGGCCCATGGCGTGATCGTCCCGGAGTTGACGGTGTGGTGCAGGCAATGAGCGGGATCATGTCGGTCACGGGGTCGGAGGGCGGCCCTCCGGTCAAGGTGGGAGTGCCCGCAGGCGACATGGTGGGGGGCGCTTTCTCGGTTCAAGGGATCCTCGCAGCCCTGTTCGCAAGGGAGCGGACCGGCCAGGGCCAGCGAGTCGACGTCTCGTTGCTCGACTCTCTTCTCGCGTTTCAGATCGTCCCGGTGTCAATGTTTCTGGCCACCGGTGAGGAGTTGGGACGCCAGGGAAGCGCCGCCCCATACGCGTCGCCGAATGAGGCCTACCAAACCAAGGATGGGCACATCATGGTCGGCGCATACACACCGCAGCGCTGGCACGCCTTCTGCGTGGCAATCGCCCGGCCCGAACTGGAGACCGATCCCCGGTTTGCGCTCAACGCCGACAGGGTCCACAACCGCAAAGAACTACGGGCGATCCTGGATCCGATCTTTGCCGACCGCACAACCGATGAGTGGGTAAGTCTTCTCGATTCATTCGACATCCTGTGCGGACCCTTGCTCGGATACCCAGAGCTTCTCAGCCACGAGCACATCTCACAACGCGGATCCGTTCTCGAATTCGAAGATCCAATCGTCGGCCGGGTCCACAGCGTTCCGGTACCGCCCAGGCTCTCACTGACGCCTGGCGGCCATCACCGGTTGGCGCCTGCCATTTCAGGGGCCGACACCATAGAAGTCCTCCGGATCGCCGGATACGAAGAAGATGAAATACAGGCCCTCCTGGCCGAGGGCGCCGTCATCGATAGGAGCACGCCATGAGCACCGAAACCGCCGTCGTCGAGGACACGATCCTCTTCGAACGCGACGACGCAGTAGCGATCATCACTCTGAACCGCCCCAAGGCGCTCAACGCGCTGACGGTGGAGATGCTGGAAACGCTCAACCGTCTGGTCGATGAGATCAGCTCCGACTCCGGGATCCGGGCAGTGGTGCTGGCCTCCGCAGGCGAAAAAGCATTCTGCGTTGGCGCCGATCTGAAAGGTCGAGCGCAGGAGTACGACGAGGATGCAGCCGAAGATCCGATGGGAGCCTTGATTCGAGGACTCTTCAAGAACCTGGAGAACCTGAGCCGTCCGGTCATTGCGGCGATACGCGGATATGCGCTCGGGGGCGGCCTGGAATTGGCGCTCGCCTGCGACTTGAGAATCGCGGGTGAAGGTTCCCGGCTTGGCCTCCCGGAAGCCAAGGTTGGCAGCCTTCCCGGGGCTGGTGGAACCCAACGGCTCACACGCCTGATCGGACCGGGATGGGCAAAAGAGCTCATGTTCACCGCCGAGCATGTGCCCGCTGCGGAGGCCTACCGGATGGGCCTCGTGAACCGTGTCGTTCCCGACGGTGATGTCCTCACAGCCGCCAAGGAGATGGCCGTGAACATCGCCAAGAAGGCTCCCCTGTCATTGGCAAAGGTGAAACTCCTGGCCAACAAGGCCATGGACGCCGACCTGGAGACCGGTCTGACCCTGGAGGCGACTTCACACGCAGTGCTGCGTTCCAGCGCCGACCGCCAGGAAGGGATCACAGCATTCGTAGAAAAGCGCGCCCCACAGTGGCGTGGTCGCTGAGAAAGGAAAGAAAGTGAACGTCAAGGATCGCGTCGCCATCGTGACCGGATCGGCTCAAGGCATCGGAGAGGGTATCGCCCGCACCCTGAGCTCTTCAGGAGCAAAGGTCGTTGTCAACGATCTGACCGACGAGCGAGCAGAAGTCGTCGCCGCCGATCTTCGCTCCGGTGGAGCCGACGCTGTCGGTGTCGGATGCGATGTCTCGGATGCAGCGGGAGCTGCCTCCCTGGTCGAGAAAACTCTCGATGCATTTGGCCGGGTGGACATTCTCGTCAACAACGTCGGGATCGCCCGCGACAAGTGGCTCGCCAAGATGAGCGAGGACGATTGGGACGACGTGCTCCGCATCAATCTGAAGTCTCAGTTTCTGACCTGTCGTGCCGTTGCTCCCCTCATGATGGAGCAGAAGTCGGGCCGGATAGTCAACATCTCTTCACGGGCGTGGCTGGGAGGTCCCGGTCAGGCCAATTACGCCGCATCGAAAGGTGCGGTGGTGAGCTTCAC
>JBFJTO010000258.1:0-2795 GCA_041625295.1 Acidimicrobiia bacterium
CCGCAACCAGATCCTCCAGGCGGTGTGGGGCTACGAGTATTTCGGTGAGACCCGAACAGTTGATGTCCACATCCGCCAGTTGCGAAAGAAACTCGACGGGATTCCGCTCGAGACCGTGTGGGGGGTCGGTTACAGGATGGACGCAGGATGAGAAAGCGGTTCTTCTGGTCGATATTCGGGGTCTCTGCCACGGTGATCGTTCTTCTGTTCGTGATCGCAGTCGGGGCGCTCAACACCATCACAGACCGGGCCACCCGCGCCGAACTCGAGAGGTCGGGCGAGGTGGTCGCCACTTTCATCGAAGAGCGGCTCAGCGACCGGGACACCGTCGCGGCACTGCTTCGGGGCGAGGCCGTCGATCGGATCAACACCCAGTTGGCGGCTTTACAGAAAGCCGCACCGGGCACGGAGGTAACCCTCTTCGGAATCAACGCCGCGGGAGAGGTCGTCGGGCGCCCGGCGGTCAAGTCGATCGACCTGAACCTGGCCCGTCTCAAATCCGGAGAGAGCCAGATGCTGGAACGAACCGGTCCCGGTGGCCCCTACCTCATTTATGTACGGCCGCTCGAGACATCGGTTCGCAACGTGCACATCTATGCGATGCTGGTCCGAGATGCCCCGGTTGCCCTGGAGATACCCCGACCGCTGATGTGGATGTCGCTGGCCATCGTTGCTCTGCTTGCTCTGGGCCTCGCCCAACTGCTCTCGCGCTCTTTGACCCGGCGCCTGGCCAGCCTCGCCGGCGCCGCCGGGGCGGTGGCCGCAGGTGACCTGACAGCCCGAGCCGAGGTGGGCGGGCGGGACGAACTCACCACCGTGGCTTCGTCGTTCAACCAGATGGCCGCATCGATGGAGGGGACGCGGGAGAGAGAACGCCAGTTCCTGCTCTCGGTCGGACACGACCTGCGCACACCCCTCACCACGATCGCCGGATACGCAGAGGCGCTGGATGAGGGTCTCGAAGATCCCGCGGAGGTGCGCCGCATCGCCGGGGTGCTCGGAGTCGAGAGCGGGCGCCTGCGGCGTTTGATCGAAGACGTAATGCAGTTGGCGCGACTGGAAGCCTCCGAGTTCACATTGCGACCCGAACCGGTGGAAGTGAAGGCCCACATCGATGGTCTTCTGGTCGCATATCGGGACCATGCCTCGGCTCTCAGAGTCAGATTGGACACCGACCTCGACGACACCGGAACCAGGAACATCGACCCGGATCGGGTAGCGCAGATCCTCTCCAACCTCATGGACAATGCTCTTCGGTACACGCCCGAGACGGGTGCAATCACGGTGAGTCTGAAAGCTGACGCCGGAGGAATCATCCTTGGAGTCTCCGACTCGGGCCCGGGGATAGAAGCCGAAGATCTTGGCCACATCTTTGATCGTTTCTATGTGGCACGGAAGTACCGGGGCGTGCGACCCGAAGGCTCCGGACTGGGTTTGTCGATCGTCCACGCGCTGGCGACCGCAATGGGCGGCACGGTCGAGGCCAAGTCGGAAGCTGGTCGGGGAACTGAGATTCGGGTGTCGCTGCCCGCAAGCTAGGGGACCCGACCTACGATCGATCCGTGCTCGACCAAATACTCGCGGCCACCCACAACCGCATCGACCGCTTGCCTTCGGTCGCCGCTCTGCAGGCGGAGCCGTCGCCGACGCCGAGAGTTGGCGCATTTGCCTCCGCGTTGGCAGACGGCGGGTTGTCGGTGATCGCAGAATTCAAACGGCGGTCGCCATCACGTGGTGAGTTCTCCCACGAGCTCGAGCCGGTTGCACAGGCCCGCGACTATCAGCGAGGGGGAGCCTCCGCGGTGTCGGTACTCACCGAACCGGCCTTCTTCGGAGGATCCAACTCGGACCTGATCGCCATCCGTGAATCGGTCACTCTTCCGGTGCTGAGGAAGGACTTCATCATCGATCCCCGTCAGATTTGGGAAGCCCGGCTCATCGGCGCCGACGCCGTCCTCCTGATAGTGGCTGCGCTTGAGCATGATCGTCTGGCCGTCCTGATCGACACTGCGGACGAGGCCGGACTGGCCGCCCTCGTGGAGGTCCACGATGAGTGGGAATTGGCTGCTGCACTCGGGGCGGGAGCCACGATCGTGGGCGTGAACAACCGCAATCTCGATTCCTTCGATGTGGATCTTGGAACGGCCGAGCGGTTGGCGCCGCTGCTCGACGGGGTGCAGATACGGGTTGCTGAGAGCGGAATCAACACGCCCGGAGATGCCAAGCGGATGCGGGCGGCCGGGTACGACGCGGTCCTCGTTGGTGAGAGCCTGGTTCGCTCGCCCGATGCAGCCTCGCTAATCCGCAGTCTCAAGGCGTCATCATGACCTGGGTGAAGGTGTGCGGGCTCAGACGACGTTCCGACGTAGAAGCGGCTGAAGACGCCGGTGCTGATGCCATCGGTCTGGTGCTTGCGCCCGGGTCGGTGCGCCGGGTCCATCCGGAGAAGGCAGCGGCGCTGGTGCGTATCGCCGGTCTGGAGACTTTCATCGTCACGGTCGACTCGTCGCCCGCCGAACTTCTCGACCTCGCACAATTCATCGGTTGTTCGGGTGTGCAACCCCACGGCAGATACTCTGCGGCTGCAGCAGCAGCCGCAGAGCGGGCCGGACTGTCGGTGCTGTTTCCGGTTCCTGTGGTGACAGGGGTCTCCCTGGATGGGGTTCCCGTGGCCCAGATCCCGATCCTCGACACCGCCGCCCCAGATGTGCATGGTGGCTCCGGCCGGGAGGTCGATCGCAGTCTGCTGCCGGGATTCGAAAGGCCATGGGTGCTGGCGGGAGGGCTTGGACCGG
>JBFJTO010000259.1:0-2765 GCA_041625295.1 Acidimicrobiia bacterium
ATGGACACCTCACCGACGAGGGAATGGAGGAGGTGGCACGCTGGGTGGGCATTTCGCCGGCACAGGTGCAATCGGTCGCTTCTTTCTACACGATGTACAAGCGGGAACGAACCGGCCGGTACCTGATCTCCTGCTGTACGTCGATCTCGTGCATGCTGTTGGGAGGCGACGAGATCCTTCATGCAGTCGAGGACGAGACCGGTGTGCCCCATGGTGAAACCGACCCCGAGGGTCTGATATCGGTTGAGCATGCCGAGTGCATCGGTGCATGTGGTGGGGCCCCGGCGATCCAGGTCGATTATGAATTCATCGAGGGCCTTACCCCGGAAAAGGCACGTGAACTGGTGCGGTGGCTGAAAAAGGCCCGCCCCGAGATTGTGAACGCCGACGAGATGCAGGAACTCTTCGGGGGCAAGACCGGCTTCGATTGGGCCATCAAAGATGGCGCGGGAGCCACCGGACCCTTCCCGGCCTTCGAGCCTTTTGGCACCGCTGGAGGCACGGAATGACCGAGTATCGATCCGTCATCACCAAGAGGATGCTCGAGCATCCCGCCGACAGCAACGCATTTTCGCGATACCAGGCAACCGGCGGCTACACCCAGGCCAGACGTGCCTCGGGGATGACCAGGGAAGCGCTGGTGGAGCTTGTCAAGGGTTCCGGCCTCCTGGGTCGGGGCGGAGCGGCGTTCCCGGCTGGCATGAAGTGGAGTTTCCTGGCGCCGGCGCGACCCTCCTATCTGGTGATCAACGGGGACGAGTCCGAACCGGGGACCTTCAAGGATCGCCAACTGCTCGAGCGCGATCCGCACCAGGTGGTCGAAGGGATCATCATCGCTGCGGTGGCGAACGAGGTTCACGAGGCCTTCGTTTACATACGCGGCGAGTATCCGAAACCGGCGCGCCGGCTTCAGCGTGCCGTCGATGAGGCGTATGAGGCCGGGTATCTGGGCGAGGGGATCTTCGGGACCGATTACCAACTCGATGTCACCGTTCATCTCGGCGGTGGTGCGTATATCTGTGGCGAAGAGACCGCCCTCATCAACTCGCTCGAAGGCCTTCGCGGTGAACCGAGACTCAAGCCTCCTTACTTCCCGGCGGCCAAGGGTCTCTACATGCTTCCGACGATCGTCAACAACGTCGAAACGGTTTCCAACCTGCCGCACATCCTCTCCGGTGGTGTCGATGCCTACAAGTCCTACGGCCACGAGGCGGACACTGGAACTTTTATGTTTTCGTTGTCGGGTCATGTCAATCGCCCCGGCAACTATGAGTTGCCCCACGGCATCACCTGGCGAGAGCTGATTTTCGACATCGGTGGGGGGATTCGGGACAACAACAAGCTGAAGTGCTGGATCCCCGGTGGCGCTTCGGCGCCTTGGTTCGTGCCCGATGAACACCTCGATCTCGCGATCACGAAGGACGCCACCGGGAAGGCCGGATCGATGCTCGGGTCGGGAGCAGTGGTCGTGATGGATGAGACCACCTGCGTCATCAGGGCCGCTGAGCGGCTGGTTCGCTTCTTTGCCCACGAATCGTGCGGTCAGTGCACTCCATGCCGTGAGGGGACCACCTGGCTGGAGATGGTGTTGCGTCGCATCGAAGCGGGCGCGTCGCGACCCGTCGACTTCGACCTGCTCAGTGAGATCTCCGGCGGTATCTCGATCGGAATGGCCTGGCCCCCAAAGATGACCACGATCTGTCCTCTCGGTCCGTCGGCGGTGTCTCCGATCATCAGCATCACGAGGTATTTCAAGGAAGAGGTCATGGCTCACATCGACGGCGGCGGATGCCCGATGGAGGTGGCTCGTGGCTGACAAGATCAAACTCACCATCGATGGCCGCGAGGTCGAGGCCAATGCCGGAGACATGATCATCCGCGCCGCCCAGGACACCGGGACCTACATCCCCAGATTCTGCTGGCACGAGCGGATGAACCCGGTAGGTATGTGCCGGATGTGCCTCGTCGAGTTGGAAACGCCGCGGGGTCGGATCCTGACCACGGCGTGCACAAACCCGGTTTCCGACGGGATGATCGTCCACACCGGGTCCGAGACCGTGAAGAGAGCCCAGGAGGGCGTGCTCGAGTTCTTGCTGATCAACCATCCGCTCGACTGCCCGGTGTGCGACAAAGGCGGGGAGTGTCCTCTCCAGGATCAGACCCTCTCGCATGGCCCGGGCGAGAGTCGATTCGTCGAGGTGAAGAGGCGCTACGAGAAGCCGATTTCGATAAACGAACTGGTCAACCTCGACCGGGAACGATGCATCTTGTGCGCCCGCTGCGTCCGCTTCGCCGATGAGATTTCCGGCGATCCGCTGATCGAGTTCGCCGACCGCGGCAACAACACCAATGTGACCACCTTTCCCGATCTTCCCTTCTCGTCGTACTTTTCGGGCAACACGGTGCAGATCTGTCCGGTTGGTGCGCTCACCGCAAAGCCGTACCGATTCAGAGCCCGTCCCTGGGATCTCAAGAAGACCGACTCGGTGTGCCCTCACTGTTCCAGCGGTGATCGGATTTCCATCCACACGAGCCAGAACGAAGTCTTGAGGGTTGTCGGAGTCGATTCCGATGCCACCAACCACGGCTGGCTTTCCGACAAGTGCCGCTTCGGGTTCGAACACGTCAACTCCGAAGACAGGCTGCGGATGCCCCAGATCAAGGGTGCCGACGGAGCGTTTTCGAGTGTCTCGTGGGCCGAAGCGCTCGATCTCGTGGCGGCGAAACTCTTGGCGATCAAGACCGAGCACGGCGCCGGTGCCATC
>JBFJTO010000260.1:0-2733 GCA_041625295.1 Acidimicrobiia bacterium
AAACCTGAGTCTTGACTTATCAGATTTTGTGTGTGATACTCCGGGTGGTTTGTAATCGAGGTGGCCTCGCCACCACTGGAAAAAGGAGAAACAAATGCTGTTGCGTTTCGAGCAAGACCTTCTCGACCGGATGAGCCGGGACCTGTTTCACACCGGTCGTTCCGAGCTGATGCCGGTCGACGCCTATCGTCTGGATGACCGTCTCTACATGCATCTCGATCTCCCCGGGATCGACCCCGAGACCATCGACATCACCGTCGAGGACAACTCGTTGACCGTGTCGGTGGAGAGGACCATGTCGGTTCCCCAAGACGCCGCCGTCGTTCTCAACGAACGCACCCAGGGCACCTTCACCCGCAGGTTCTTCCTCGGAGAGGGTCTCGACACCGAGAAGATCGAAGCCGGCTACGACCACGGGGTCCTGACGATCTCGATCCCGGTCGCAGAGCAGGCGAAACCCCGCAAGATTCTCGTCGGCGCAGGCGAACACGCCGCATTGAAGAGCTGACCCCTCCCACTCTCGTGCCCGACGACGACGGAAGGGCCCCGGCCTCGGCCGGGGCCCAACCTGATGGTTGGGACGTCCTCTCGCTACCGCTTCGGTTCCCAGCTGAACACCAGGGCGCCGATCACGAGTCCTCCCAGCCCCCACCCGGCGATGATCGCCACGTCGTGCCACTCGAATGTGAATGGTGACCCATAGAAACCGGCCAGCATGGCGTCGGCGAAGTGCCTGACCGGGAACCACGAGCTGACCAGCCGCACCCATTGCGGGGCGTTGGCCCCGATCGGGATGAAGATCCCCGACAGAAACAGCAGCGGCAAGATGATGGCGTTGACCAGGGCCGGCGCTGCCTCGGCGTTGGGGATGATCGCCGTGGTGGCCAAACCGAGGGCCGAGAAGGTGAGCGACCCGACCAGCACCACGTCCAAGAACCTGACCAGTTGCATGCCCTCGGGCAGGACGGCACCGTAGGTCACTGCCCCGAATGCCGCCGTCAGAGCCACGAGAAGCACGGCAACGAAAGTTGCGTGAATCACCCGACCCGACAGATACGCCCATCCGGGAAGCGGCGTGCCTCGGGTTCGTTTGAGGATGCCCGAGTCGCGTTGGAAGGTCACCGAGATCGCCAGGTTGGTGTAACACGCGGTTATCACCGAGAACGCTGCCATCGCTGCGACGTAGTAGCTGGACAGATTGATGAAATATCCCGGCGTGACCTCAACCTGCCCGCTACCCAGCAGGGCCGTGAAGATCACGAGAAACATGAGCGGAAACCCGAACGTGAAAACGGCGGAGGCCGGATTCCTCCAGAAGGCCTTGTTCGTGTAGCGAACCTGGCGCAGCACCAGTGCGAGATCGCTCACTCCGACCCCGCTTCCCCGTCGGTGAGTTGCAGGTAGACGTCCTCGAGTGTGGGGCGCACAACCTCGAGGCCCTCCAGTTCAAGGCCATGGTCGGCGGCCCACCCGGTCAGTTCGTGGAGGACTTTCACGGGCTGATCGTTGATGATCTCGTACACGCCGTCGGGGGATCGAATGGCGCCGAGATGAGCCGGTGGGGTCCCACCCGCCTCGGCGACCTGGAAGTGAATGACCGTTTCTGCAAGGTGGCGGTTCCCGAGATTTGCGGGTGTCCCCTCGGCCACGATCAAGCCGTGGGATATCACCGCGATCCGGTTGGCCAGGTTCTGGGCCTCGTCCATGTAGTGGGTTGTGAGAAAGATCGTCTTGCCGAGCGCAGCCAGATTGCGGACGATCTCCCAGGCGTTTCGGCGGGCCCCGGGATCGAAACCGGAGGTGGGTTCGTCGAGGAACAGCAGGTCGGGGTCCCCTGCCAGGGCGATGGCGACGTCGAGTCGTCGCTGCTGCCCGCCCGAAAGTCGGATCACCTTGGCGTCGCGTTTCTCGGTGAGTCCGACTACCTCGATCACCTCGTCGGCGGGACGTCGGCGCGGGAAGTATCCGGCATACAGTTCCACCGTCTCGTGCACGGTCAGATAGGGGTCGACCCCGGTGGATTGGAGCACGATCCCCATACGCTCTCGCAGGGCCCTTTCGTGGCGGGCCGGATCGTGTCCGAGCACCTGCACCTCTCCGCTCGAGCGGTCGCGGAATCCTTCCAGGATCTCGAGAGTGGTGGTCTTGCCTGCACCGTTGGGGCCGACGAGTGCAAACACCTCACCGGCGTCGACGTTTAGCGATATGCCCCGAACCGCTTGGACGTTTCGGTAGTTCTTGCGGAGATCGCGCACGTCGATTGCGGTCTTGCCCATGCGTTGGGATGCTACCGGTGGGACTCGTGCGCAAAGGCGGACAGGGGTTGAGCCTGCACTCAGGGCCCGGCTTTCCAACCGTTCATGGTTCGGATTCCTCGCCACGGCGGAAGCGTGGAGTAGTCGAGGTACTTCACTTTTTCGATGGTCAGCGTGTCGGGGGCATCGAGGCCGCCGGGTAGGAGTCCGTTGTTCAGGCGGATCGAGCTGTAATAGGGCGGTGAAATCTCGGCCACGGTGTCGCGGTGAATCGGGCTGTCGTTCCAGCGGTCCTTGGCATCGGGATCGGTGAAAAGAACCAGATTGGCGAAGTTCCCATCGGCGAGGCGGACCGTGGACAAGCTGAGAAGTCCGGGGTGTTTGCTGAACTCCCGCTCGAATCTCTTGTCCGCTGACAGAAGAGGTTTGATGTCGGCGTCGGGTCGTTTGTCTCCGAAGAACCCGACGATGGTGTTGT
>JBFJTO010000261.1:0-2723 GCA_041625295.1 Acidimicrobiia bacterium
GCTAGATGCCAACGGTGTCATCCCGTTCGCCTGTCACGACGTAATGTGGGATTGTGAGCGACGACCCGGCGTTCCTGTGGGATTCTCCCCGCCCGATCGGTGGGCAAGCTATCCGCCGAGCCCAAAGAGAGCCGAGTCCGGAGCCGGGACCGCTCGAGCCGAAAGGCCGGGACGCCGTCCTGGTCCCGGTCGACGAGTGGGGCCGGATCCTTCGCCAGTTGGGAAACCTCCACGATGCCGGCCAGCAGATGGCCGAAGCCCGTGAACGTGCCGCCCGGGCCGAGACCGAGTCCGAATTCCTGAAAGAACGCCTGAAGGATCTTCGGGATCAATTGGCGGTCGCCAAGGAGATAGCCGACCGTCCGCCCCCCGAGCCCGAGCCCATGCCGACCTGGGGCGAGTGGCTCACCCGCCGCTGGTTGGAGAGACGCAAGGCAAAGCGCTGATCCGGATCCGGATCACATCACCATGCGCAGACTGATTCACAACCCGTGGGTCCCGATCATGGTCGCCGCCATCGCGTGGGGATCGGGAACGGTTCTCACCAAGGCTGCCCTCGATGCCGCCATGACTCCGTTCGCCCTGATGCTGGGCAGGTTGGTCGTGGCTCTGCTTGCGCTCACGCTTGTTCTGGCGACAACCGGAATGCTGGCGGTGCCCGATCGCAATTCGGCCTGGAAGGGAGCCGTTCTCGGCGCTACCAACATGGCGCTCCCGACCATCTTCTTCACTCTGGCGTTGCAACATCTGAACGCAAGCCTCGGCGGCATCCTGATCGCCCTGATCCCGGCGGCAACGGTGGCCGCGGCTCACGTCCTGGTCAGCGGAGAGCGCTTCGAGTCCTGGCGTCTTCCGGGATTGATCGTGGCGTTCCTGGGAGTCGCGGTTCTGATCGGTGGCGAGAACGGCGGAACGTCCTCGAACCTCGTCCTTGGAGTTGGTCTGTCTTTCGCAGGCATCGCCGCTGCGGGAATCGGATCCGCTTTGAGCAGGCGCTTTGCCATAGAGGTGCCTGCGCGCCGGTTGGTGCTGCCACAGTTCGTGGTCGGTGCAGCTGTCGTGATGGTTGCCGCAATCCCCACAGGCGCCTACCGGGATCTCGCCGACGCAACTACCCACCAGTGGGGTCTGGTCGCTCTCCTCGGGACCTTCTCCACGACGGTCCCGTTCTTCACGTTTCTGTGGGTTGTAGAGATCGCCCCGGCCGCGAAAGCCGCCCTGATCGGATACCTGGTCCCCTTGGCGGCCGTGTCGGGGGCGGTGTGGCTTCTTGGCGACCCGGTCACCGGCGCCCTTCTCGGCGGTGGCGGCATGATAATCGGGGGGGTCATCATCGCCGACCGTGGCCATCTGGTGTTCAAAACCCGAAGAGGACACCTCTGACCTGCATTAGCCTCCCGACGATGCCCAAGAACATCCTCGTCGCCGTCGCATGGCCCTACGCGAGCGGATCGCGTCACCTCGGCCATCTCGCCGGTGCCTATCTGCCCGCGGACATCTTCGCCCGCTTTCACCGACTTCAGGGCAACCGGGTTCTCATGGTGTCGGGAAGCGACGTGCACGGAACCCCGATAACGGTGAGAGCAGACCAGGAGGGGGTGGAACCCCAGGACATCGTCGATCGCTTCCATGCCGAGTTCCTGGACCACTGGGACAAGCTGGGAATCTCCTGGGATCTGTACACGACTACCGGTACCGAGAACCATCGCGAGGTCACATGGGACGTCTTTCGCACCCTCCGTGACCACGGGTTCGTGAGCACAGGTACCAGCGAACAGTTCTTCGACCCCGAAGCCATGAAGTTCCTACCGGACCGATACGTGGAAGGCACCTGCCCGCATTGCGGGTACTCCGGCGCCCGTGGCGACCAATGCGACAACTGTGGCCGCCAGCTCGACCCGACCGATCTCCTGGCCCCCAGGTCAAAGGTCACCGGAGCGGCTCCGGTGATGCAACAGACAACCCATTACTTCTTCAGGCTGTCCGCCTTCCAGGATCGCCTCCTGGAATGGCTGGAGAGCCGGCAAGGCTGGCGCAAGCACGTTCAGAACATGGCGATCGGATTCACCCAGGAAGGTCTTCTCGACCGCGCCATCACCCGCGATCTCGAGTGGGGCATCCCCTTGCCGCCCGAGGCCAACGACCTCGGTGAGGGAAAACGGCTTTACGTGTGGTTCGAGGCGGTGATCGGATACCTCTCGGCTTCCAAAGAGTGGGCTCAGGCGCAGGGGACGCCCGAGGCGTGGCGGGAGTGGTGGGAAAACCCCGATGCCGAGAGCTACTACTTCATTGGGAAAGACAACGTCGTCTTTCATGCCGTCATCTGGCCCTGTCAGCTGATGGGATACCAGGGACTCAACCTTCCCACGGATGTGCCCGCCAATCAGTTCGTCACATTCAAGGGCAACAAGGCCTCGGCCAGTCGCGGTGTGGGACGTTCGATCGGGTGGTACACCGACCGTCTCCAACCCGACGCCATCCGCTTCGCAATCACATCTTCGCTACCTGAGCAGAACGACACCGACCTGTCCGATGAGGAAATCATCCGCCGGGTAAACGACGAGTTGGTGGCAACCTGGGGAAACCTGGTCAATCGGGTGATGGCGATGGTGGTCAAGCACTGCGACGGAAGAGTCCCGACGGGAGGTCCCCACACACCATCCGACCAGGCTCTTCTCGCCGGAATCGACGCCGCACTTGCCGATACCGCCCAGTACATAACC
>JBFJTO010000262.1:0-2714 GCA_041625295.1 Acidimicrobiia bacterium
CGCCGAATGCGGTTGGCTGGATTACCAACGTTTCTCCGCCATTGACGGCCAGGCGCTCGCTCAGCATCGGCTTGGGCAAGAAACCCCCAAGGTCGAATTCGGGCTCCGATCCGTCGGCGTAATACCACCAGAGCGTGTTGACGACGCCTCCGGGAAGCTTGAGAAGGTAAGAGATCAGCCCGTGCTGCGAGGGTGGCAGTCCGGAGGCGATGGTGGCTGTGGAGACTGATGTTTGAGTAGAGAAGGGGGCATCCAGGGTCTCAGCGAGATCAGCTCTCAATCTGGTCGCATGGGAGTGTCCCAATTGTCCGGCCCCGAGACCGTCGAATAGGACAAGGACATAGGTTCTCGCGTCGGGGATGGCACTGCGGTCCTCCCGGTACAGCCTTGGTGATGCCGCGGAGCCGGTGAGCCGGTACTCCAATTCGGCGACCAGGTTGACCAATCCGCCGCCCTGGTAGTCGGGTGCTCTCATGGGACGAGCTTACGGGGTACCGTCACCAGCCATGGTCGAGCGCCTTATCCAGCCCCGCGCAGGTATGACCTATGGGTCGGTCGTCGATGGATTCGAATGGCGCATCCCGGACCGGTTCAACATCGGCGTCGCCGCCTCCGATGCACAGCCGCCCGATGACATCGCGTTGATCTCGGAGGATCGCGGGGCCAGATCCAGGCAGACGACGTTTGGCGAACTGTCTGCGTATTCGGACTCCCTGGCCGCGGCGCTCGCGGGTATGGGTGTAGAGCGGGGCGACCGAGTGGGCATCGTGGCCCCACAGTCGTTGGAGACCGGACTCTCGCATCTGGCCTTGTGGAAGCTGGGCGCGATATCGCTGCCGCTGGCCTCGCTGTTCGGACCCGACGCCCTCAGCTATCGGCTCGAAGACTCGGGAGCCCGGGTCGCGATCGTGAGTCCGCCCAACTATGAAAAGGTGAAGGAGGCGGCGCCCGATCTTCCCCTCGTGGTCATCGGGGACCAGTTCGAAGAGATGACTTCGGGGTCGTCGTCGTTCACTGCATGCGACACGGACTCGGGTGATCCCGCCTATCTGATCTACACGTCCGGGACAACGGGGCCCCCAAAAGGTGCCCTTCACGCCCACCGGTCTCTGTTCGGGCATCTGCCCGGTTTTGAGTCCTATTACGAGTTTGCTCCTCAGCCGAGAGATCTGATCTGGACGCCTGCCGATTGGGCCTGGATCGGCGGCCTCATGGATGTCCTCGTCCCGGCCTGGTGCTTCGGGATGACGGTTCTCACCACCGAGGCGGACTTCGACCCGCATGGTGCCGCTGAACTGATGGCGCGACACCGGGTGACCCTGGCATTCCTGCCTCCCACAGCGCTGAAGATGATGCGGGCGGCCGGTGTCGCACGCGACGATCTCAGCCTCAGAGCCGTGTTCACGGGTGGCGAAGCGCTCGGCGAGGAGATGCTGGCCTGGTCCGAGCAGAGCCTGGGGGCTCGAATCAACGAGGGGTATGGGCAAACCGAAGCCAATCTGGTTGTCGGCAACTGCGGCTCCGTATGGCCGGTGCGACCGGGGTCGATGGGGCGAGCGCTTCCCGGCCATCAGGTCGAGGTCCAGGACGACTCAGGTGTGAGACTGGTCGGCGAAGTTGGAGAGATCTGCGTTCGCTCTCCCGACCCGGTGATGATGCTGGCCTATTGGGGCCGACCTGAGGCGACCGCCGAGAAGTTCCGCTACGGGTGGCTCCTGACCGGCGATCTCGGGCTCGAAGACGAAGACGGATACCTGTGGTTCAAGAGCCGCAAGGACGACGTGATCATGTCGAGGGGTTATCGGATCGGCCCCGGGGAGATCGAAGAGTGTCTGATGGGCCACGAGGCAGTGGCCCTGTGCGCCGTCGTCGGTGTCCACGACGAGGTTCGGGGTGAGGTGCCGGCAGCATTCGTGGTCACCCGCTCGGGGGTGGACGGTTCCGATGCCCTGGCCGCCGAGTTGCAAAGGCATGTCCGCGATCGCCTGGCTGCTCACGAGGTTCCTTCAGTGGTTCGCTTTGTAGAGGATCTGCCCCGTACGACGACGGGCAAGATCATGCGAAGAGCGCTTCGCGATGTTTGAGGCATGGCGTCCCTGCGGTCTTGTTTTGGCGACTAGCGTCGCCAGATGCCCTCAGGCACCGTTCAGTTGTTTGTCACCTGCCTCGTAGACGGCTTCTTTCCCAACGTTGGTGTGGCCACTGTCAAAGTTCTGGAGCGCTCGGGGCTGACGGTCGAATTCCCTTTCGATCAGACCTGTTGTGGGCAGCCCGCTTTCAACGCCGGATACACCGACCAGTCCAGGCAAATGGCCGGCCACACCGTGGGTGTTCTCGATGCAACCGAAGGGCCCATCGTCGTGCCTTCGGGGTCTTGCGCCGCCATGCTGGTTCATAACGCGCCAGATCTGCTCCGGGGCACCGACATGGAGGATGCCTCGGTGAGAGTCTCGGCCAGGGTTCGGGAGCTGACCCAGTTTCTCGTAGATGACCTGGACATCACTTCGGTTGGTGCCACCGGTTCCGGCTCGGCTGCGTTTCACCGCTCCTGTCATGGTCTGCGCGGTCTGGGTTTGCACGGTCAGGGAGAGGCTCTCCTCGACGAGGTCGAAGGCCTGGAGCGGTGTGAACTCGACGGCGCCGAGGAGTGCTGCGGATTTGGCGGGCTCTTTGCTCTCGAGTTGCCCGAGGTGTCGACTTCGATGATGGAAACC
>JBFJTO010000263.1:0-2704 GCA_041625295.1 Acidimicrobiia bacterium
AGCCCGCCGTGTGGATCGAAGATCTCGGCACCGGGAAGCCTGATCGCCATGGCGTTCACCGTGAAGTCGCGCCGGGACAGATCCTCTTCGATGGTGTCCGAGTAGGTGACCCTGGGCTTCCGGGACTCTTCCCGGTAAACCTCGGATCGGAAGGTGGTGATCTCGTGGGTCGATCCCTGGAAGCGGACGCCGATGGTCCCGAAAGCCTCGCCGACCGTGAATATCGAGTCGGCCCACTCACCGACGATCTCCTTCACGCGCTCAGGGAGTGCATCGGTCGCATAGTCGAGGTCTTCTGGGCTTCGGCCCAGAATGGCATCGCGAACCGAGCCCCCGACGAGGTAGAGCTCGTGCCCGGCCTCCTCGAACATGCGCCCCAATGTTGCGGGAACCCCGTTTGCGTCGGTCAACCAGAGCAGCCTGTCGGGAATCATGGATCAGGAACGGTACCTCGGTTGAGGTGTCGTCCGAAGCTCAGGCTTCTATGCCGGCCTCGATGGCTTTTGCCCTGAACTCGTGGGAACTGCGAGCGTGCAGCAATGCTTGTGGAACCGAGACTCTTCCCGCTTGCACCAACCCGAAGAGGGACTGGTCAAAGGTCTGCATGCCGGTGAAGGCGCTCTCGTGCATCATCTCGACGAAATCTTCACGGGGGGCGCCCGAGGCGATCAACTCCTGGACTTTGGGAGTCCCCACCAGGATCTCGGTGGCAAGGGCCCGCGTCCCGCTCACAGACTCCGCGAGTATCTGCGAAACGACACCGATGAGATGGCCGGCCAACTGGACTCGCACCAGTCGCTGCTGATCGGAGGGGAAGTAGCCAATGAACCTGGAAACCGTGTCCACCGGATCCGAGGTGTGCATTGCCGCAACGAGCAGGTGGCCGGTCTCGGCGGCGGCCAGGGCCGCAGCTGCCGTTTCCCGGTCGGCGATCTCCGAAACCATGATCACATCGGTGTTTTGACGGGTGGCTCGTTGGATCCCTGAGGCGAAGCTGGACACGTCCACACCCACCTCGCGTTGGGCAACGATGGCCATCTTGTCGGGAAAGAGAATCTCGATGGGGTCTTCGAGCGTGACGATGGAAACCGGCCGGTTCTCGTTTATGTGCTCGACGATCCCGGCCACGGAGGTGGTGCGACCCGAACCGGATGATCCCGACACGATGAGAAGGCCACGTACCTGTCCGGCCATACGTTTGACAATCGGCGTGAGACCCAACCTCTCGAGTGAGGGCACGCCGGGAACCACGTGGCGCAGCACCAGGCTCAACGATCCGCGCTGGCGGAAAGCACTCACCCTGAAGCGACCGAGATCCTGACGGCCATATGCGAAGTCGGCTTCCCCAAAGCTCTTGAAGTCATTTGAGGCCTTTTGAGTGAAGATGGCGTGCGCATACGACTCCGTGTCACCCGGCTTGAGAACGTCGATGTCTTGCATCCGGCGCAATTCACCGTCGATGCGCATGCACGGTGGTGCTCCCACCTTCAGATGAACGTCGGAAGCCCCGGCGTCCACCGCCCTCCGCAATAGGTCTTCAAGATTCACAGGCATCTTTCCTTCTCCGAGCTGTCGTTTTCTATCGGACGTCCGATAAGTGCCCTGAAGTTTTTTGCCTAGATGCGCCAGTGATGCGCCGCGGCCTCGGTTGCCTCCTCGAGAGCCGACCATGAAGTGGCGGGCGACTCGAGCGGAACCCCGCTTCCCGTTTTCAAGACCGCACCCCGAAGCGACGCCGCCACCGAAGCCGTGATCGCCGGCAGGTGGTATCCCCCCTCGAGAAAGAACACGACCCGTCCCGGGGTCAATGAGTCGAGCAATCCGGCAGCGCGGGCGTAGTCACCGGACACGAGCCTCAGTTCGGCGAGTGGGTCATCTTCATGTCCGTCGAAACCGGCACTCACGAGAATCCAGTCGGGTTCGAACTGGGCCAGAATCGGAGCAATTACCCGATCGAACGCAGCCGCGAACACGTCGCCTCCGGTTCGGGGAGGCACCGGGATGTTGACGGTGAATCCTTCGCCGCTGCCGGTGCCCGTCTCTGAACTGGCACCCCCACCCGGGTAAAGGGGGTGCTGGTGAATGCTGATGTAGAGGACATCGGGATCGGATTCGAAAATGGCCTGGGTTCCGTTCCCGTGATGGACATCCCAGTCGACAATCGCCACCCTGTCGCCGGCGTCGGCGAGCACCCGGGCTGTGACCGCGATGTTGTTGAAGAAGCAGAAGCCCATGGCCAACCCCGGTAACGCGTGATGACCGGGCGGTCGGGTGGCCACGAAGGCGGTTCTCGCCGACCGATCGGCAAGCCCTGCTGTGGCGGCGAGACCGGCACCGGCGGCGTGCAACGAGGCTTGCCATGTGCCGCTACTGGCGTAGGTGTCGGAATCGATGGCGCCACCTCCTGCCGCGCAAAAGCGTTTCAGGCGGTCGATGTACCCGGTTTCGTGGACCCGGGAGAGGACATCTAGGGCGATCGGCGGGGCGCTGACACGCACAACACGCAGACCCGCAGACATGACACCTCTCTCGACAGCCTCGAGTCGAGCAGGACGCTCAGGGTGCCAACGACCGGTCTCGTGTCGCGCAAAGGACTCATGGGTGACGAAGAGAACATCCACAGCGGCTACTTTGCCAGGAATCCAACCATGCCGAACGTAACAGGAACCTGGCCGGGGCGATTGACGCTGAAATCCGGGTGGAG
>JBFJTO010000264.1:0-2704 GCA_041625295.1 Acidimicrobiia bacterium
TCGTCGAAGAAGACGATGACTGGAAGCCCTTCGTCGGATTTCTCCTTGGCGCGCTGGAAAATCAGCCGGATCTGGCGCTCGGTCTCCCCCACCCACTTGTTCAACAACTCGGGGCCCTTGACATTCAAGAAATAGGAACGGGCATCGGGGCGTCCCGTCCGCTCGGCAACCGCTATCGCCAGGCTGTTGGCGACCGCCTTGGCGATTAGCGTCTTCCCGCATCCGGGCGGGCCGTACAGGAGAATGCCCTTGGGCGGAACCAGGCCGTATTCGGCGAACAGAGCCTTGTTCCGGTATGGAAGCTCGACGGCATCCCGGATCTCTTCGATCTGCGACTTGAGACCGCCGACCTGCTCATATGTGACGTCGGGAACCTGCTCGAGTACCAACTCCTCGACTTCAGGGCGGGCCAACTTCTCGTAAGCGAGCTGGGTACGGGAATCGACGCGGACGTAGTCGCCGATGCGTATGAGTTCGTCAGCGAGCGACTCGGCAACCGAGATGACACTCTCCTCGTCGGCGTTGGCGATGACGACCAGGCGCCCATCCTCGAGCTTTTCTCGAACGCGGACCACCTCGCCGTGGCGATCGAAGCTGCGAACGTCGACAATTGTGGAACCTTCGTTGAGGAGGACCTCTTGGCCCCGTTGCAGCTTCTTTATCTCTATGTTCGGCTGGGCCGAGACTCTCAACTTGCGGGTGCCGAGCATGACATCGGCGGTTCCGTCCTCGTTGACTCCGAGAACCGTCCCAAAGGCGTTTGGAGGCGACGTGAGCTTCTCGACTTCTGCCCGTAAGACACCGAGCTGATCGCGCGCCTCTTCGAGGACAGCCGCCAGCCTCTCATTCTTGGCAAGGGCGCGCTGCAATTGCGCTGACATGTCGTTGAGCTGTCGTTCCAGGTCCGAGACGCGAGATGGGGCATCCCTGAGGCGACTCCGAAGGCCCTCGACCTCAGCCTCGAGCCCCGAGACGGTGCGACGCAGCGCGCCGGGATCTTCGTTTCCGAAGCCGCTCTCTGCCATGAAATCATTCCTCCAGACGCTGGCCGTCCCCTCGAGCAGTATACGAACGGGCGCAGCTTGCGCCCGGAGTATTCGATTGCCGATCTCATTCGGACGGGCGCGGTCTAAACTATTGCCTCCGTATTAACTAGGAGCTTTCCGATGAAGGTTTGGATCGATCAGGACCTATGCACCGGTGACGGCCTGTGCGAGGAGATTGCCCCGGACGTCTTCGTGCTGCTCGACGACGGTCTTGCCTATGTTCGCGAGGGAGCGAAGATCTACGCCACTTCGGAAGGCAACGAGCAGGGTGCCGCCGGTCTGGCTGTCGTACCAGCAGGTCAGGAGGATGCGACCATTGAGTCTGCCGAAGAGTGCCCGGGTGAGTGCATCTTCATCGAGCCCTGAGAGGGCTTGATTTCTCGAAAGGGGCGGTCGGCTGACCGCCCCTTTTCTATTCCTCTTCTGCCCCGGCTTGCGGTGGTCGGTGAACGCGGCGGGCAACCACCACGAAACCGGTGTGGCCAACCATGCGATGATCCGGACGAACCGACCGACCGGACACGTTCCAGGTCCGTTCCAGAACCTCGAGGGCATCTATCTCCTCGAAACTCCCGCTCTCTTCCAGGGCCGAGACCAGGGTCTGGACTTGGGGCACGGTTGGCAGGTAACAGGTGATCACGCCTCCGGGCTCCTGGGTCCGTGCAGCCACGGAAACCGAATGCCAGGGTTCGGGAACGTCGAGAACGATCCGCTCCGGGGCCAGATCTTCGAGGACGGACTCGACCTCGCCGGTCCTGATGTCGAGATTCGCCGGTATCTCGCCAAACCACCGGGTGATCGTCCGGTGAGCAGTAACCGCATGATCCTCTCGGCGCTCGACCGTTATCACCCGGCCGCTGGGGCCTACCGCCCTGAGCAGGGCCACCGTGAGTGCACCCGAGCCCGTTCCAGCTTCGAGGACGGTCATCCCGGCGGCGATGTCACCCCAAACAAGGATGGATCCGATGTCCTTCGGGTAAACGACCTGGGCGCCCCTGGGCATCTTGAGGATGTAATCACGCAATCTGGGTCGAAGAACCCTGAGCACACCGTCGGATGTTGCCGTGGCCACACCGCCGTCACCGGCCGCAATGATGTCTGAGTGCGCCAGCTTGCCTCTGTGATATTGGAAGAACGACTTCTCGACAAGCTTGACCAGGTAGTGCCTGCCCTTGTCGTCTATGAGCAAAACCATCTGGCCATATCGAAACGGCACAGTCATCGGGATCCTCTCGTCAGGTCGCTCAGCCGGCAGAAAGCGCACAATTCGGAGATGGTGGGTTGCCCACACCGCGAACAGTCCGACAACACCACGCGATCACTCTCCGCGAAGTGTTCCGCAGCCCGATCAAAGAAGCCAAGGAGAAACCGCGCCTTGGTTCCGGGAGCCTGCGATTCCAGTTCCGCCAGCCAGGCCTTGGTGCGGTTGATGGTGTTCCCCGCAGCCATCGGGCACTCTTCGATTTCATATTCGATTCCTGCCAGCACCGCGTATGCGGCGGTCTCGCGCTCGGCCACCCGGATCAGGGGCTTGGCCTTCTTGACGAATCCGCTTTCCTTCTCGAGAACCGGGCGCTGTCGCCCCAGGTAGTCGGTATCCCAGGTCATCACGTTGCCGAAGAGGGTCGCCGCTTCATCGTCCAGATTGTGCCCGGTCA
>JBFJTO010000265.1:0-2696 GCA_041625295.1 Acidimicrobiia bacterium
AACTTGGCGGTGTAGCGCTCCATCAATCTGCCCTGGCCCACGGCCGCTGCAGCCTGGAGAACACGGACTTCTTGGGGCCGGGTGGTGATACCCAAAGCCGGCAAACCGGCGGCGACCGCGCCGGATGTGACCAGAACCGTTGGATGACCGAGATCGATCGCTGAGTCGATCTGGGCAACCACCCGGTCGAGTGCGCTCTCATCGAGGCCAACGCCTCGAGATGTGAGACTCGACGATCCGATCTTGACAACCAGCGCTGCTCCCGGACTCAGGGGCCTGCGCATCACTCGTCCTCTTCGTCCGCCGGCACGTACACGAACTCGAGATCCCCTATCCGCACGGTCTCGCCTTCCACGGCGCCTGCCGCGGCCAGCGCCTCATCCACCTTGAGGCGGGCCAGACGCTGAGCTGCCAGGTCGGCGGCGACCGGGTTGGTCAGATCGGCGAAGCGAACGGCTCTTCGGGCCATCACGCCTTCCACGACCCAGGTACCGAAGTCGCGGCGGAGCGTGAAAAGTGCCTCGGCAGGTCGGTGCAGCACGAAACCCTCCCTCTCCGGGGCCTGGCGCTCGGCTTCCTCGGCCAGATCGGCTATCACATGCAGAAGCGAAGGTATGCCCTCTCCGGTTGCCGCCGAGGCCAGGTGAGCACCGAGGGTCTCCGACCAAGCGGCAGCATCCGGCAGATCTGCCTTGCTGACAACGACCACTCGGGGCCGGTCGGCGAGTTCCGCCGAGAACTCCTCGAGTTCACGCAGCAAGATCTCGAGTTGTTCGGAAGGATCCTTCTCCTGCAGCGGGGATGGATCGAGAAGAATGACCAGCACCCTGGCCCGCTCCACGTGGCGCAGAAACTCGTGCCCGAGGCCCTTTCCCGACGCAGCGCCTTCGATCAAACCGGGGATGTCGGCAAGCACGAACTCTCGACCGGCCGCAGAAACCACACCGAGATGCGGCTCGAGCGTCGTGAACGGGTATGAAGCGATCTTTGGCTTTGCCGCCGAAACGGCCGAGATGAATGTGCTCTTTCCGGAGTTCGGGAAACCGACGAGCGCCGCGTCGGCCATGAGCTTGAGCTCGAATGTGAACCATTCAGCCCGGCCGAACTCGCCCTGCTCGCAAACCGACGGCGCCTTCAGACTCGGAGACACCAACGCCGCATTCCCCCGGCCGCCATGACCGCCTTCGACGGCCGTGTACCGCTGGCCCGGAACAACGAGATCGGCGACGACCGTGCCCTCGTCGTCGATGATCACGGTGCCCGGTGGGACATGAAGTACGAGCGCTTCACCACTACGACCATGCTTGAGATCGCCTTGCCCGTGGGCACCGGGCGAGGCGGCATGATGGGGATTGCGCCGATACGCGAGCAGAGACGCGGCGCCTTCATCGACCTCGATGATCACGTCACCGCCCGAGCCGCCGGAACCACCGACGGGTTTTCCTTTGGGCCTGCCGCGCTGGCGCACGAAGCTGACGACACCGGCGCCGCCATTGCCGGCCCGCAAGTGGACTCGTACCCGGTCGACGAACACGACCGGCCCGAACTCAGTCTGAGAGGACGTCCACCAGACGCCGATTGTTGCGCTTCCCGTACTTCACAACGCCTGCGGCGGTGGCAAACAGCGTGTCGTCACCGCCACGACCGACGTTCTCTCCGGGATGAATGCGCGTTCCACGCTGGCGAACCAGCACTGAACCGGCGTCGACGAACTGTCCGTCGAAAACTTTGGGGCCGAGTCGCTTCGCATGTGACTCACGACCGTTCCTGCTCGAGCCTCCAGCTTTTGTCTTCGACATGAGGTCACTCCTCCTCGGTGGCTGTGGCGGCGGCTGCCTTCTTGGGAGCCTTGGTTTTCGCGGGAAGGTTGATGCCGGTCACTTCGATCCTCGTGTAGGACTGGCGATGTCCCATGCGGCGGCGGTAGCCGGACTTGTTCTTGTATTTGAAGATGTCGATCTTGGGACCCTTGATGTCACCGAGAATCTTGGCTTCCACCGAGATCTTGGACAGCGCGGCCTTGTCCGAGATCGTGGAGCCCTTCTCGTCTACAACCAGGATGGGTGTGAATGAGACCGACTCGGAATCGAGCTTGAGCAACTCGACTTCGAGGACGTCACCGCTGCGGACTTTTGCCTGCTTTCCGCCGGTGCGAATGATGGCGTACATGAAAAACCTCGCGTCAAAAGGGAGAAGACGAATTTGGGAGTATACCAGTCGTTGAAAAGGCGGAATCCATCAATCCTCATCGCCGTCTGTGTAGGGGATGGCGTGGGTGGCGGCCTCCTCGTGGAGAATCACACCCCGCCCGGCGCAGGTCGGGCAGACCTCGGAAAAAGCCTCCAACAATCCTGCCGACACACGCTTGCGGGTCATCTCAACCAGACCGAGGTGCGATACATCGAACACCTGGGTCCTGGTCTTGTCCCTGGCCAGGGCCTCGCGTAGCCGGCGAAGCACTTGTTGCTGATTCCGCTCTTCCTCCATGTCGATGAAGTCGATCACGATGATCCCGCCGATGTCGCGAAGACGGAGTTGGCGACCGATCTCCTCGGCAGCCTCGAGGTTGTTCTGCAAAACCGTCTCTTCGAGGCTGGACGAGCCCACGAACTTCCCCGTGTTGACGTCGATCACGGTCAGAGCCTCGGTCCGGTCGATGACCAGATGGCCACCCGACGGCAGGTAGACCCTTCGGT
>JBFJTO010000266.1:0-2692 GCA_041625295.1 Acidimicrobiia bacterium
AGCAGCGGAGGGAGAGGGATTTGAACCCTCGTGGAGGCGGTAACCCCCAACGGCATTTCCAGTGCCGCGCACTAGGCCAAACTATGCGATCCCTCCGGGAAGCACTCCCGGCCATCGCGGAAGCGACAGAACAGTAGTCAGGCGGAGCATGAGCGAAAACCCCACAGACTTCACAATCCCGATGAGAACAGCCATCGAAGAGGCCCAAGAGGCAGCACGAAATGGCGATGTTCCCGTCGGCGCCGTGGTGATCGACTCCTCCGGTCGGATCGTCGCCACTGCTCACAACCGCCGCGAGGCGTCATCTGACCCCACCGCCCACGCCGAGGTCCTCGCTCTGTCCGAGGCGGCGGGCCAAACCGGTGATTGGCGCCTCACCGGCCACACCCTCGTCGTGACTCTGGAACCCTGCGCGATGTGCGCGGGGGCAGCCGTCAATGCCCGGGTCGATCGGATCGTCTACGGCGCAGCCGATCTCAAGGCGGGAGCCGCATGGAGCCTCTTCAACATCCCCCAGGACGAGAGACTCAACCACCACTGCGACCTGATCGCGGGGGTCCTGGAGGAGGAGTGCGCGCGCCTGATCGAAGACTTCTTCTCGGAGCGCCGCGCCTAGAAACGCACTGCGGCGGGCCAACTACCCTCCGTCCATCCGCCCGGAGGGCGGGCGCCGCCGGTCCCGATGGGTCCTGCGCAGCGGGGCACTGTGAACCGAGTCAGATCCGGAAGGAAGCAGCTCTAAGCGGGTAGCACCGGGTGCCGCAGACAAACCTGTCGGATCATCGTCGGCGCCCGCCGTCCGGGTGGCTAACTGTCGAGAATGTCCAGCAACGGCACCGCTTCGGGATCGATGGGTTCACCCAGCTCCCTGGCCGCCAATGCCTCGACGGCAGCTCCGATCGTCTCAACCGGGTCATCTCCCGTCGCCAGCAACGCCTCGAGTTTGTCGAGTTGGGCACCATCCCAATCTGCGGCGATCACCTTGCCGTTCCCGTCGAGAGCGATGAACCAACTGTCGAATGCCACTCCTCCAACGGTCGGCGTGATCAGCGGGCGAAGAACCGCAACCACGTCCGTGGCCGCGTCGAGGATCGGACCCGAGGCGCCGGCGGCAAGCGGGTCGCGGCTGAAGACGACTTCTCCAGACGGCGGGAGTGCGCCCTGCAACCAACGCGCCTTCGCTCCCCGGGCTTCAAACACCTCGAGACGAGGCTGCGCTGATCCGGGATCGATGACATCACCCGAGATGTCCCTGCCGGTGAAAACCAGTTGATCGGCGGGAACCTCGACCACGGCCGTGACGGCAAGAAAGTCGGATGCGAGGGTGCCTCCGGTCCCTCCGCAAGCTGCGATCACAAGCCCGACGGCGACAGCACACGCAGTTCTCATGGTTTGCGGAGCACCGCCCCGTATACGAATCCGAACGGACCCATCCTCCATGCCCTCTCCAAGACCAGAGGGCCATCGGCGAAGAGAACCTCGGGCGAGGGAAGCTTGTCGAGGGACCGGTGCAGATACCAGTAGTCCCTGGGCGCCCCGGCGATCAACCCGGCCAGAGGCAAGAACACAGCGGAAGCCGCCCTGTGCAGCATGGCAAGGACACGATTGGAAGGTCGGTTGAGATCCACGACCACGCAAGCTCCACCGGGACGAAGAACCCGGGCCGCTTCGGCAAGCGTGTCGGGTATCGAACTCAGGTTTCGAAACACGTACGCCGAGAAGATGCCGTCAAAGCCGCCGTCGCAGAACGGGAGGCTCTCTCCGACACCAACCACCTTGTGATCGATGGGGCTGAGCGTGAGCATCTCGGGAACCGGATCGAGAGCGACCACCCGGAATCCGGTGAGAACCTCATTGGCTGCTCCCGTTCCGCTACCCAGATCCAGAATCCGTCCAGGCGGCAACTCCGCTACGCCGCGGCGACGCCACTCCTGTTCCTGGCCAAACGAGAGAATCCTGTTGATGAGGTCGTAACGCCTGGCGATCCGGGCGAAGATCGGATCAGACTCAGCACTCACGACTGGATCGAATCAAGACCGACATAGGGCCTCAAGACCTCGGGAATCGTCACCGAGCCGTCGGCCTGCTGATAGTTTTCGAGGATCGCCAGGATCGTCCGGCCCACCGCCACCGCGGTCCCATTGAGTGTGTGAACGAATCGGTTACCCGACGGGGTTCGTTCTCTGATCCTCAGGCGCCTGGCCTGAAAATCGGTGGTGTTGGAACAGGAGGTGACCTCGCGATAAGTCTCCTGCGACGGAAACCAGGCTTCGATGTCGTACTTCTTGGCGGCCGAGGATCCCAGATCGCCGGCAGCAACATTGACGATCCTGTAGGGGAGGCCGAGGCTGCTCACCATCTCCTCTTCTATGGCGAGGATCTGTTCGTGTTCTGACCGGGAGTTCTCTGGCTGGGTGAAGGCGAACATCTCCACCTTGTCGAACTGATGCACCCGGAAGATCCCTGCGGTGTCCTTGCCATAGGTACCCGCCTCGCGCCGAAAACAGGTCGAGAAACCGGCATAGCGGATGGGCAGATCTTCGAGGATCTCGTCGGAGTGGTAGGCGGCGAGTGGAACTTCCGACGTGCCCACGAGGAACAACTCGTCCACCGGCAACTCGTACACCTGTTCCCTGTCGCCCGGAAAGAAACCGGTGCCGAATAGAGCCTGCTCTCGCACCAGAACGGGGGG
>JBFJTO010000267.1:0-2682 GCA_041625295.1 Acidimicrobiia bacterium
CGCATCCTGGCCACCCTCGTCGATGCCTTCGCTCAGGGCATCCTCCTTGGCGCTGCGGTGGCACTCATGAGCACGAATTCCGATTTCGGGATTCTCTTCCTGGGTGGTCTTTCGGTGGCCGCCGCTCTGGTCGTGGTCGGCTACCCGACGGTATTCGAGACCCTCAACGGTGGCCGAACACCCGGAAAAGCCGCCCTCGGTATCCGGGTGGTCCTGGCGAACGGCGACCCGGTGGGTTTCCTGGCTGCCAGCATGCGAAACCTGTTCAGGCTTCTCGACTTCCTTCCGATCGGGTACGCCGTCGGAGCCATGGCGATCCTCGCCTCAGATACCAACCAACGCTTGGGCGATATGGCTGCTTCCACTGTCGTGATCCGATACCGGGCACGTCATACCAACCCGTCCCGGACTGGAAAGCCGGGCTGGGACGTTTCGGCGATCACCAGAGACGAGGTAACGCTGCTGAAGCGCTTCTTCGACAGATCCAGATCACTGCCGACGGACCGCAGACGCCAACTCGCCGGGCAAATCGCGACCCGCTTGAGACCACGGGTCGCGGGTGGAGATCCGGAGATGAACGACGAGGATTTCCTGCGCACGGTGCTCGTCGAGAAGTTGAACCGCTGACTCAACCTGTTAGCGCAGCCCGCGCTGCTGCCTGCTCGGCTTCTTTCTTGGACCGGCCGCTCCCACGTCCCAACTCGCGGCCCTCCATTGAGACAACCGCCAGGAACCGACGGGCATGATCGGGACCGGACCCGCTGACCCGATACTCGGGGCGCTGCCCCTTGGCAGCCAGGGCTTCCTGAAGTCGGGTCTTGTAGTCACGATGACCTGGCGCACGGGCCTTGTCGTCGATGAGACCGGTCCAGAGCCGAAGGATCACGGTTCGGGCGGCGGCCAGCCCACCGTCTAGATACACGGCGGCGAGAATCGCCTCCATGGCATCGGAAAGGATCGAGTCCTTGTCCCTTCCACCCGAGAGCTCCTCCCCGGGAGCCATCGTCAGGCTGGGACCAACTCCGATCTCACGGGCCAGACGGGCCAATTCGATCTTGTTGACGCAAGCGGCTCTCACCTTGGCCATTTCACCCTCGGCGAGGTCAGGATGGTGCAGATAAAGAAACTCCGTCACAACCAGTTGAAGGACGGCATCGCCGAGGAACTCCATCCGCTCATTGTCGGAAACAGCAGGATTCTCGGCCGAGAACGACCGATGTATCAAGGCGTTGTCGAGAAGCTCCGATCGGCGAAAACTGTGGCCGATGCCGGCTTCTAGCTTGCGGGACATCAAGTGGAGGTTATCCGCGCTGCCACCCGCTCGACGAGTCCATGCTCCTGACCTTCGTGGGCAACTCGGATCGCGTTGGCAATTGCCCGCCGCGATGACGCTCCATGGGCGATGACGACAACCCCATGCACGCCGAGAAGGTGCGCCCCACCCGTGGCCTCGTAGTTGAGCCGGTCTCTGACCGGTGCCAACAGGGGCAGGATCTCACCGGCACTCTCGGGTGATGCCTCGGCGATCGCAGCCGCGATCAGTTCCGAGATCAGAGTGGCTACCCCCTCCGTGGTCTTGAGAAAGACATTTCCGGTGAATCCATCTGTGACCAGAACGTCAGCCTTGTCGGTCGCCACGTCCCGACCCTCGAGGTTGCCGACGAAATTCAGCTGGGACCGCTCGAGCAGCAGGTAGGCATCCTTTTCGAGCTGGCGACCCTTGCCCCTCTCCTCCCCGATGTTGAGCAGGCCGATCCTCGGGCTGGCCACACCGAAGTAGGTCTCAGACAGTGCCGACCCCATGGCAGCGAACTGGAGGAGATGCTCGGCCTTGACGTCCGGGTTCGCCCCCGAGTCCAGAACCACGGTCGGCGTTCCCGAAGTGGGAAACACGGTCGCAATCGTGGGGCGAAGCACACCGGGGACGCGCCCGATGATGATCGCAGCCGCGGCCATCGCGGCACCGGTCGAACCGGCCGAAACCAGACCGGCTGCTTCTCCGGACTTGACCAGACGAGCGCACGCGACGATCGAAGACCCGGGCTTCTCTCTCAGAGCACGAGCCGGATCCTCACCCATCTCGATGGTTTCCGGCGCATGGACGATCGGGATCGCAAAGCCGTTCAGCCGAGATCGAATCTCCGGTTCATCACCGACGAGCACGACATCGACGCCGGACTCGGCGGCAACGATGGCACCGGCGACCGTCTCATCCGGGGCGTGGTCTCCGCCCGAGGCATCGAGCGCGATCGTGGCCATTCAGTCCGTGTTCACTACTTCGCGGCCGTTGTAGGTGCCGCAATTCGGGCACGCACGATGGGGCAACTTGGCGCTCTTGCACTGCGGGCAAGTCGACAGTGTCGGCCGGCTGGCCTTCCACATTGCCTTGCGCCGCCGCGTGCGCATGCGCGACATCTTTTTCTTGGGCACCGCCATGGTGCATCCTCCGGATCAGAGTTCGAACAGCTGTTTGAGAGCGGCAAACGGAGAGTTGGAAACCTCACCATGCCCGCCGCAAGGTTCTGTATTCAAGTCGCTCCCGCACGTTGGACAAAGTCCCAGACATTCAGGCGTGCATACGGGGGCAATCGGAAGCCCGAGAGTCAGCTCATCGTGGACCACCGGCTCAAGGTCGATCCATCCGCCCGCTTCAACCGGAAGCTGATCGTCTTCATCCTCGAA
>JBFJTO010000268.1:0-2673 GCA_041625295.1 Acidimicrobiia bacterium
GATGCCGACCCGACCCCTTACTGTCACCCGGCGGGAACCGCCGACTTTCCGTCCGACCGCCCGCGGTACGCAGGTGCCTCCGTGCCCGATGTCATCTGGCTCGAAGCGGTCGCGAACGCCATCGCCATGATCGAAGACACCGGCCTCGACAAAGTGGTGTTGTCGAGGGATTTCGCGGTCTGGTCCAAGCACCAATTCGATTCGAGACGGCTGCTGACTCGTCTCAACGAGAACTTCCCGGAGTGTTTCACGTTTTTTGTCGACGGCCTGGTCGGAGCGTCACCCGAGCTGCTACTCCGAAAGATCGGATATCAGATCGAATCGGTTGCACTTGCGGGTTCGGCACGCCGCTCCCCCGACCCGGTCGAGGACCGCCGGATCGGCGAGGAGTTGCTGAGGTCCGACAAAGATCGCCGCGAACATGAGATGGCTGCCGATTCGGTGGGCAGCGTCCTCTTCGACCTGTGTCAGAGAGTGGTCCGCGACACCCAACCCTCGATTCTCGAACTGGCCAATGTCCGCCACCTGGCCACACGCTTTCTCGGCCGCTGCCGCCCGGAGACATCCGCATTGGAGATCGTCGCACGACTCCACCCGACCGCCGCGGTGGGGGGCTGGCCAACCGAATCGGCGATCGAGGCAATCCGCGATCTCGAGAAAATGGATCGAGGCCGTTACGCGGGCCCCGTGGGATGGATCGACCATGCCGGCAATGCCGAGTTTGCGATTGCCCTCCGATGTGCCGAACTCTCCGGCGCCAGGGCTCGGCTGTTCGCCGGTGCCGGCATCGTCAGAGGATCACTTCCCGAGACCGAACTTGAAGAGACGCGCCTGAAACTCCAGGCGATCCTCACAGCCCTCGAGCCCTGAGCGCTTCACCGACAACGGCGGTAACCGAAGCGTGAATGGAGACATTCTCGCTTCGGTCGGTGTCCAACTCGATCAGGTGCACTCCCCCGGCCGCGGCGGCCCGCCTTATCGCCGGTGTCAGTTCCCGGGCGCTATCGATCCCCGCGTAGGTGAGATCGTGTAAGCCCGCGATCGCGGCCATGGAGCGTCCGTGCGGGGTGCCAAAACCCCGCTCGAAATGCTCTTCGATGCGAGCCTGAGGGAGAAACGAGAAGATGCCTCCCCCATCGTTGTTGACCACCACGAACACGCAATCAGGTCTCTCGGCGAGCAGAAACCCGTTCTGGTCGTGGAGCAACGACAGATCACCGCAAAGAGCTGTCACCGGCCCGTCGATGCTGGCCGCCCCCAAGGCCGATGACACGAACCCGTCTAGCCCCGAGGCACCGCGATTGGCCAGGACCCGGATCGGCTTCGGTCGCATGAACCAATCAAGGTCTCTCACCGGCATTGACGACGACACGTAGAGCGTGGAACCCGGCGGCTCCGCCTCGGCGGTGTCCCGGGCGATCCGGGGCTCGCAGGGTCTGTCGATAGCGTCGAGAAAACCGTCTATCGCCTCGCGGGCAACCGCGTCGGCTTCCAACCACATCGATCTCCACTCCGGGTCCACGGCCCCGGGTCGGGGCAGTTGGGCGACGAACTCGGATGCTCGTCGGTCGGGGTCGGCCCAGTTCGTCGGATCGACGACGACGTGCCTGGAGGCAGATGCAATCACACGCGCGAGGTTTCGGGACAGTCCGACCCGTCCCACCGTCACGACGACGTCGGGCACGTGGGAGTCGACGAAGCGGGAATCGGCGAGGAGATGGTGGGCCGTTGATATCGTCCCGGCAATTCGCTGCGACGAGTGCCCCTCCGCCACCACAGGCCAGGCCTGCTCGGGCGCTTCGGGGCCACCGTCCCCAATGACCATCAGAACTCTTCCGTCGAGGCTGAGAGAACCACCCTCGGGACGGCCATACCGACGATCAACCGTCCATGGCGCCCCGCCCGGACGTCCGCTTATCTCGTTTTCAAACGGTTGAGCCGAAGCTCTCCCGTCGTCGGAAAGCGGGACCAGGGGCTCCCGAAATGCCAGGTTCAGATGCACAGGCCCCGGTCTGGCGGCCGTGGCTTCGCTCACCGCCCGGCACACCGTCGACCGCCAGTAAGCGTTGGCGACCGGCGTGTCCTCGGCCACTCCGACTTCGCAGAACCAGCGAATCCGATCGCCATACAACTTCACCTGATCGATGGTCTGATTTGCGCCAGTGTGGCGAAGTTCGGGTGGCCGGTCGGCGGTCAACACCAACAACGGAACGCACGCCATGTCGGCTTCCACCACCGCGGGCGCGAGATTGGCGGCAGCCGTGCCCGAAGTGGTTATCACGGCAGCAGGATGGCGGCCCGCCTTTCCCACTCCCAGGGCGAAGAACCCGGCAGATCTCTCATCGATCTCGACGTGGCATGTCAGACGGCGCTCGTCCAGACAAGCGAGCACCAGAGCGGTCGATCGCGATCCGGGCGCAAATACAACGTGCTCCACTCCATTGCGCAACAACTCGTCGACAAAGGCACGGGAGATGGCTGTGGATGGATTAGGTGCATTCACGTCAGCATCTCCGCTGCCTCCCGGTAGCGCCGCATCAGACGTAATTCGGTTTCACGATCTGCGACCCACTCCTCGAGAAGCTCGGGATCGGGTTCGGGACGTCGCACCGGGATGAAGCCGTTGACCGGCGCTAGCCGATCATGGCTGACATCGCCGCCCAGCAGCGACGC
>JBFJTO010000269.1:0-2670 GCA_041625295.1 Acidimicrobiia bacterium
ACCTTCGGCTTCGAGATGTCGCTGAGATCGATGGCGTCTCCCGAGTGGAGCATCGCCGCCGTCCAGGCGGCCAGCTCTTCGGGCCCTAGTCCTTTGTGGAAAATGGCCATCGCCATGGCTGCCATCTGGTATTCGGCGACCGAGCCACCGGTGTAACCCTGCAGCAACCATTCGATTTCCGCCTTCGTGAGTTCGCCCCCGTCTCGTTTCCGCTGGATCAACTCCACTGCGTTGGTCATCGGATCTCCGATAGAAATGAGGTGGCTTGGGACGGAGCCGGAAGCCCCAATGCTTCGGCCACGGTGGCGGCGAGATCGCAGTACTGACGACGTTCTCCCAGGTCCACACCAGCCGAGTTGAGACCTCCCACGAGCAGCGGTACGAACTCTCTGGTGTGATCGGTGCTGCCGTCGGTGGGGTCGTTGCCGTGGTCGGCGGTGAAGAAGATCAGATCTCTGGGACCCAGCCGATCAACGAGGCCCGGGACGCATCCATCGATCAGCTCGAGACCCGCCGCATATCCGGCCGGGTTCTCGCGGTGACCGTAGGTCATGTCGAGATCCACGAGGTTGGTGAAGATGATTCCCGGTTGGGAGCGCCTTTCCATCGCGGTGATGGTCCTCTCGAGTCCGTCGGCGTCTCCTGCGGTGAGTTGGAACTCTGTGAGACCAACACCGGCGAACAGGTCGTTGATCTTGCCGATTCCGAACACGTCCAAACCAGCGGCCTTGGCGTGGTCGAGCAGGGTGGGCGAGTGGGGTGGCAGAGCAAAATCATGTCTCTCGTACGTACGGTGGAATTCACCGACCTCGCCCTCGAACGGGCGGGCGATCACCCGTCCGATCCGGTAGCCGTTGCAATGCCGACGGGCGATCCGGCAGATCCGGTACAGATCCTCGAGGGGGATCACCGACTTGTGTGCAGCTATCTGAAAGACCGAATCGGCCGATGTGTACAGGATCGGGCGGCCCGTGGCGAGATGCTCTGGTCCGAGTTCGTCGATGATCACGGTTCCCGAGGCCGCGTAGTTGCCGATGAACTCGACGCCGGCCTCTGTCTCGACCGCCTCTACTAAGCCGGCCGGGAAGCCGGTATCGGTGAACGTGGCGTGGCCTTCGCGAGTGATGATTCCTGCAATCTCCCAATGGCCGGTCGTCGAGTCCTTGCCGGCGGATGCTTCGGCCATTTTTCCATAAGCCATCTGCGGTGAATCGACCGCAGAGACTCCTCCGAGATCACCATGGAGGTTGCCAAGGCCGAGGGCTTCGAAGTTGGGCAGCGACAGGCCGCCGGTCGCGGTGGCGACGTGTCCGAGCGTATCCGACCCGATGTCGCCGTAGTCGGCGGCGTCGGGGGCTTCGCCGGCTCCGCACGAGTCCATGACGATGATCACCGCCCGGTCGATGAGTCTGCTTTTCACGGGTTGGAGTATGGCGCGTCGCGAATGAGCCTCGATCCGTCGACCCTCCAACCCTCCCGTCCCAGGAGATCGGCCTGCTCACGGGTCGTTCTGATCACCAGACCTGCACCGACCACCCGCCACCAAGGCAGGTCAGCAGCGGTGGCGGCGAGGATAGACCCGACAGCCCGTGCCGCTCCCGGCGCTCCAGCCTCCTCGGCGACATCGCCGTAGGTCATGACTTCACCGTGCGGGATTGCGGCTACCACGGCGATGACGGACTCCTCGAATCTGCTCAAAGAGTGCCGAAGAGGCGATCGCCCATGTCGCCAAGCCCGGGGCGAATGTAGAAGTTGTGGTCGAGTTCGCGATCGATGGATGCGGTGACGATCCGAACGTCCGGGTGACGGTTCTCCATTGCTTCGATCCCGACCGGTGCCGCCACGACGCAGACAGCGGTGATGTCGATCGCCCCGTTCGCCTTCACCTTGTCGGCGGCCCACGATAGGGATCCGCCGGTGGCGAGCATCGGCTCGAGAATCAAGACCCGGGCGTCGCCCATGGGCGGAAACTTCGTGTAGTACTCCATGGGTTCGGCGGTTTCTTCGTTCCGCTGGACACCGGCATATCCGATGCGGGCATCGGGAAGAAGCTCCACAGCGGCGTCGATGAGGCCCAAACCTGCCCGGAACACGGCAACCACCACGGTTGGCTTGGCCAGTCGTTGAGCGACCATGCCCTCCAAAGGGGTCTCGATGTCCGAGTCGGCGGTCGGCAGGTCCGCCGTGGCCTCCGTCACCAACAGGTAGGCGAGACGGCGAGCTGCCTGACGGAAGCTAGGCGGGGACGTGGTCCTGTCCCTGAGCACCGTCAGGTAGTGCTGGGCAAGCGGATGTTGTACCACGGTCACGGCCACGAGAAACTCCTCACTCGCGGGAAGAGTAATCCGCCGTCCCGCCCGTCGTTTGCCCGGGCGAAGACCCTCTCACGGACTTGTGAACTCCGAATGGGCCATGCCGTCTCTGGATGGCCTGGTGCCGGCGGCCTGGCTTCTCTGGGCCGTCACACCGTTTTCTGGATCAGTTGGACCTGGTTGCCGTCCGGGTCGACGAGCGTCGCAAACCTGGAGACACCGGTGTCAGTTACCGCTCCAAGTGGGGATATGCCGGAGCGTTCGAGCTCCGTCAAGCAGTTGGCGAGATCAGCCACCGCGAACGCCACGACGGCGTTTACGGCTTGGTGGGGTCCGCCACCCTCGTGGAGTGCAAAGG
>JBFJTO010000270.1:0-2657 GCA_041625295.1 Acidimicrobiia bacterium
ACCCCGAGGAGCAGGAAGCCATGGCTTCGATGCTCTCGGCGGCCGGGGTATCTGTGCGGCGATTCACCGTCCACTCAGACAAGGGCCACGACTCATTCCTTATCGAGCCCCACCTCTACAGCGCCCTGTTGCGGTCAGCCCTGCATGGGCACTGGTGAGCTCACGCCTCCCCGATCTCGAGACCCGAGAGCGCTTCCAGAGCTTTGATGAGGGCGTGGTTGCCATCTCCACCCAGTCCACGGGCCTGAAGGCTTCGGTACAGGTTGAACACCAGCGCTGTCGATAGGGCGGGAATACCCATCTGATCGGCCGATTCGAGAACCAGACGGAGATCCTTTTGCTGAAGGTCGATGGTGAACCCCGGACTCCAATCACCGGCGATCATCTGCGGCCCCCGGTTTGAGAGCATCCATGATGCTGCCGCTCCGCCCTTCACGGCATCCAGAGTCTTGGACAAATCCAGACCGGCCGCCTTGGCGAACAGCATGGCTTCGGAGACGGCCATCTGGTTTCCGACCACGAGGATCTGGTTGACCAGCTTGACGGTCTGGCCGTCGCCTACGCCGCCAACGTGTGTGATCGTGGTTCCAAATGCCTCCATGAGCGGGCGGGCGCGTTCGAAGTCGGCCACTGCGCCACCAACCATGATCGACAGTGTCCCCCGCTCGGCCCCTTCGGATCCGCCAGACACCGGGGCGTCGATCCAGGAAGCCCCGACCTTGCCGACGGCATCGGCGAACTCCCGGGTTGCTTGCGGGCTGATCGTCGAGTGGTCCACCACCAGCGAGCCGGCGGAGAGGCCTTCGATGAGTCCACCCGCCCCCAGGGCCACTTCGCGGACGTCGGGAGTATCGGAAACGCAGACCATGACAACCGGGCAGCGGCGTCCGACTTCAGCGGGCGAGTCAGCAGCTTCAGCACCGATGTCCACCAGTGACTGCGTCCTCGACGGGGTCCTGTTCCAGATCACCAGCTCGTGGCCGGTTCGGAGCAGGTTGGCAGCCATGCCGCGACCCATTATCCCCATGCCCAAGAATCCAACCGCCACGGTGAGCTCCTCTCTAGAGGAGCTTCATCCTGGCACGGTCAGGGGGTCACGACCACCGGCGTGCCGACCTCCGCCCAGTAATACAGCTGGCGGGCTTTGACGGTGTCCTGGCGAACGCAACCGGCGCTTTGAAAGGTGCCCAGCTGTGCCTCGGTCTGCATCCTCTGGCCGTTGGCATACCTGGGGATCTCGTGGAATCCGATCGAAAGCACCTTGCCCCATGCAAATCGAACCATGTAACGCATGGTGATCCCGAGATGGGCGCTCGTGTGCTTCGACTTCGAGTAGACCGTGTATGAGCCGGCTGCCGGCTGGCCTTTGCGTCCCGAGACCAGATACGAGTCGAGGACGAAGCCGTCGGCGGCGACCAGCCATATCCGCTGCTGGGAGTTCGAATACACGATGCGATGGCCGGTTCCGGAATCGGCGGGAAGCTCGGGGAAGCCACCCGCGGTCAGGCGCATGGCCATGTCCACGACATCGGGGTAGTCGCGCCAGCCGGTTTCGAGACCGGTCCCGACGGCGGGTAGAGGTGCCGGGACCGCCAAGATGGCCGCCCTCCTCTCGGCTGAAGCTGCTTCCGACGCCCGGGCGGCGGCGGCTCTCCGGGCGGTGGCCAATGCGTTGGCGGCAACGACCCGTTCTCCGACAGCCACCGAGTTTGGAGGCGGGGTCGACTCGGACCCGGCAGCCGACCGGGGCGCAGGAGCCGCAGAGATCGCGCCGAGACCGAGTACCAGCACGGCAGAGATCAGCAGTCTCGAATGCCTCTTCGGATGTTGATGTCGTCCTGACACGGGTCCCCCTAGGACCACCAAAGTAACCGATCGACCGATCTTTTGGTGTTATCCGATCGCTTCGACCACTACCAGTATCTTGTCGGCTTCAACCTGGTCTCCTTCAGTGGTTTTCACCGAACGAACCACACCAGTGAACGGAGACCTGAGGGTGTGCTCCATTTTCATGGCCTCCATCACGATCAGGGTTGTGCCCTCTTCGACGGAGTCTCCCTCCGCCACGTTGACTCGAAGCACCTTTCCAGGCATGGGCGCGTGAAGAGAGCCCGGTTCCTCTTCGATCTTGCCTTCCGGGAATCGAGGAGACTCGACGAGCCGCGAATACCCCGCCGATCCGTCCACATGGTGGATGTTGCCGACCCTGTTGACCCGGTACCACGACATGTGCCCGGCCACCTCGATACCGACAGTGTCGGCTTCGCAGGCCAGCAATCGCAGACCGGGGACTTGCTCGTTGTCGATCTCCACGTGCCACCCATTCCGGGGGTCGAATCGGTAACCGACAGAGAACGTGCGCCCCTCGTCACCGATGAACTTGGTGATGTTGAGTTGGGAGGGATTGTTCCTCCAACCGCTCGGCAGCGTTGCCAGGACGTCGGCTCGGGCGCGCCGGGTCTCCTGCTCGGCAAGTGCTGCCGCCACACCGGCGAGTTGCTCCTCGCCTGGACTCGGCAGCGGTCTCCCCAGTTCCCCGGGGTCGTGGCGGACCAGAAAGTGGGTGTCGGCGGCACCGGCCGCGAATTCGGGGTGTCTGAGAATCCTGACCAGCAGGTCGCGGTTGGTGGTGCTGCCGTGGATTTCCGCCCTCTGGA
>JBFJTO010000271.1:0-2652 GCA_041625295.1 Acidimicrobiia bacterium
CGAACTGGAGTACTACCTGTTCGAGGACTCATACCGTGACGCCGCCGCGGCCCGATACCAGGATCTGCGCCCGGCCGGTTGGTACATCGAGGACTATCACCTCCTCCAGGGATCGCGCGAGGAGTTCTACAACTCGGCGGTCCGCCGCCATCTCTCGAGATCCGGGATTCCCGTAGAGAACTCCAAGGGCGAATGGGGTCTCGGGCAGCACGAGATGAATGTTCGTTTCACGGATCTGCTCACGATGGCCGACAACCACACGATCATGAAGCTGGCGATGAAGGAGATTGCCGACCGACTGGGCGTGTCGGTCACATTCATGGCCAAGCCGGACTCGGACCAAGCCGGATCCAGCAGCCACCTCCATGTTTCGCTGTGGCGCGGACAGGAACCGGCCTTCCCGGGAGAAGAGAGTTACGGACCCGTTGCGTCCACTCCCGTGTTTCGTTGGTTTCTCGGTGGATGGATGGCCCGAACCCCGGAGTTGATGCCTTTCTTCGCTCCAACGGTCAACTCGTACAAGCGGTTCCAGGAGGGATCGTGGGCACCAACCCGGCTGGCGGTCAGCTACGACAACCGCACCGCAGGTTTTCGGATCGTCGGATCCGGGAAGAGCCTGCGCATCGAGTGCAGGATCCCCGGGGCCGATGTCAACCCCTACCTCGCGTATGCAGCGGTGATCGCCGCGGGTATGGACGGCATCTCGAACCAGACCGAGCCGCCTCCGGTCTTTTCGGGCAACGTCTACCAGGCCCGTGAGTTAGCCAGGGTGCCCGGCACACTCCGCGACGCCACCGATATCTTCGAGTCGAGCACCTTTGCGATCCGCGCCTTTGGCGGGGACGTCCACAAGCACTACACCCACCACTTCAGAAACGAACAGAGCTCCTTCGACCAGGCCGTCACCGACTGGGAACGTTGGCGCTATTTCGAGAGGATCTGACACATGAGACTCGATGGAAAGGTGGCACTCATCACCGGTGCCGGATCGGGCATCGGACGCGAAACAGCAAAGCTGTTCGTATCCGAGGGGGCGAGCTTGGTCGCCGCAGATGTGAACACCGAATCGCTGGATGAGACAGTGGCTCTGGTGGAGGCGATCGGAGGTGAGGCAGTAGCCGTCACAGCCGACGTGAGCCGCGATGCCGACTGCAGACACATGGTCGAGGTGGCCGAGACATCGTTTGGCCGCCTCGACGTCCTCTTCAACAACGCGGGCATCATGCACCCCTCCGACGACGACGCCGTGACCACCGACGAGGCCATCTGGGATCTCACGATGGCCATCAATGCCAAAGGGGTGTTCCTCGGCTGCAAATACGGAATCCCGGCGATGCAGCGCTCCGGGGGCGGATCGATCATCAACACCGCATCGTTCGTGGCCATCGTCGGGGCCGCGACACCTCAGATCGCCTACACGGCCTCAAAAGGCGCCGTACTCGCATTGACCAGGGAACTCGCGGTGGTCCACGCCCGCCAGAACATCAGGGTCAACGCTCTGTGCCCGGGACCGATACGCACCGATCTGCTCATGAAGTTCCTCGACACCGAGGAGAAGCGGGAGAGACGCCTCGTGCATGTCCCCATGGGCCGCTTTGGCGAGGCCGGGGAGATGGCCCAGGCCGCCCTCTGGCTGGCCTCAGACGAGTCCTCCTATGTGACCGGAACCGACTTCATGGTCGATGGCGGACTCACCGCCGCCTACGTGACTCCCCGATGATCGCGGGAGAGCCAACCACAGGCGGAGACGGGACCACAACGGTGGTGAACCCGTCCACCAACGACGTCATCACCGAGGTGCCGAGAGCATCGGCGACCGACGTCGATGAGGCAGTACGGGTCGCAGATGCTCGCTTCGAGGATGGCGCATGGAGGCGTGCGCCGGTTCGCGAGCGACGCGACGTGCTTCGGGGAATAGCCGACCTGGTCCGCCGCGACCGGGAACGCCTGGCCTCTCTGGAATCTGCCAACGCCGGAAAGCCGATCGCAGCAGCCCGCGGCGAAATCGGCGCCGTCGCCGCCACCTTCGACTATTACGCGGGCGCCGTGGACAAGTTCGGCGGCCAGACCATTCCCGGTCAGGCGCAGGGAACGCTGCTCACCTTTCGGGAACCGATCGGCGTGTGTGCCGCCATAACGCCATGGAACTTCCCGATGTTGATCCTCTCCTGGAAGGTGGCTCCGGCTCTGGCGATGGGCAACTCGATAGTGGTCAAGCCGGCCGAACTGACGCCACTGACAGCGCTCGCTCTCGGAGATCTCGCCATCGAAGCGGGACTGCCCGGGGGCGTGCTCAACATCGTCACCGGGCGGGGATCGGTGGCCGGTGAGGCTCTCGTATCGCACCCGGGCGTCAGGAAGATCGCCTTCACCGGCTCGACCCAGGTTGGGAGCCAGGTGATGAAGAGCGCCGCCAGGGGGATCAAGCGGGTTTCGCTCGAATTGGGAGGGAAGTCGGCGTCGGTCGTCTTTGCCGACGCAGACCTGGATGCCTGTGTCGAGTCCTCGATCTGGGCCGTCTACGACAACGCAGGCCAGGACTGCTGCGCACGCAGCAGGATCTTCGTCGAACGGTCGCTTTTCGCTGAATTCGTGGACCGTTTCACGGCCCGGGCCGCCAAGATCTCGGTTGGGGACACATCACTCGAGACC
>JBFJTO010000272.1:0-2651 GCA_041625295.1 Acidimicrobiia bacterium
CACTCCTTCCAGGAAGAACGGGAGCAGAAGGAACAACGCCGAGAGAGCGACGAATGCGAGAAAGCCGCTGAGGACGCTCACGGTGAGCAGGGGTGAGCGGAACAGGCGTAGATCGACCATCGGATAATCGATCGTGAGCATCCGACGCACGAAGCGCCATAGGGCTAAGGCTGCAACCACGAAGAGCGCCAGGATATTCGGGGCGCCCATCCCCGCCTTTTGGCCGAGCGTTAGGGCCAGCGACAGGCACAGCAGTCCGATGCTGAGAATCGCCGCCCCGCGGTAGTCCATTCGCTGCCCGCCCACCGGCGGCGTGTCCGGGATGTGTCGAACCGCCATCAGTGTTCCTGCGATTCCCACCGGGATATTTACGAAGAAGATGTAGCGCCAGTCAAAGGTGGAGATGATGATGCCTCCCAGCACCGGGCCCGTGATGATCCCGATGGAGACTGCGGTTCCCACCAGGCCGATCGCCTTGCCGCGCTCGCTGGAGGGGAAGGCCTCCGTCAGGATGGCTATTCCCAATGAGAGAACCATCGTCGCCCCGAGCCCCTGGAGAACCCGAAAACCGATCAGCCATTCGACCGAAGGGGACAATCCGCACAGGATGGATCCGACCGTGAAGGCTGAGAATCCCGCCGAGTAGATCCTCTTCTTGCCGATGATGTCGCCCAACCGCCCCACGCCGAGTGTCAGGGTGGCCAACGTCAACAGGTATCCGAGCGACACCCACTGAATGACCGAGAACGATGTGTTGAGATCGACTACCAGCGTCGGGAGGGCGATGTTGACGATGGAGCCGTCGATCGTGGCGAGAAGGACGCCGATGACGACGGTGGCCATCACCCACCACTTGCGGCTCGGATCGGGCTGGGTGGTCACCTCCGGCAGGCTAACGCCGGGCGTTTTCGTCGGGACCGACAATGGCGCAATACTGGCGAGATGCAGCGAATCGTCACTTCGGATGGGTTTGCGGATCATCTGTTCGCGGTGGAGACGCGTAGCGGCCATGAGCTCAAGGTTCATGCCGGTTCGGGGGCGGGCGGTGAGGGTCCGGGACCCATGGAACTCGTCCTCGTCGCAGTGGCAACCTGCGCCCAGTCCACCTTGATCGATGTCCTCGCCAAGATGCGTCAGCCGCTCGATGGCCTCCACGTCTCTGCCTGGGGAACCCGGGCCCACACGGTTCCTCGCATCTGGGATGGCGTGGAAGTGGTTTATGTGGTCCGAAGCGAAGGATCGCCTGAGCGATTGCAGCACGCGGCCGCGTTGGCCGAACGCACGTGCTCGGCGGCGGCAATGGTCGCGAAGGCGGCCAACCTGAGGACCACTTTGATACAGGTGAAGCAGGTGGAACCCGCCGTCACTCGGCCTCTTCGCCAGAGAATCCTGCGACCCCATCAGAGTCTCGAGGAGTTGGTCGTTCCCGGAGAAGAGGGGGATGAGTCCGCGTGGTTCGGCGCACTTCGCGGCGATCTACTCATCGGTAGCGCGGGGATTTTCCCCGAGCAGTCGCCCGATATCGATGTGCCCGGGTCGTGGCGTCTCCGGGCGATGGCAACCGACGAAGAGGCGCGGGGGATGGGCGTTGGCAACATGCTCCTCGACTCCTGTCTGAGTCACGCCAAAGGCAGAGACGCCCGTCTGGTTTGGTGCAGCGCTCGTACGCCCGTTCTCGGTTTTTACGAGGCCCGCGGCTTCGTTGCGGTCTCTGATGAGTACGAACCGGATGGTCTCGGGCCCCACGTGCGCATGGCGCTTCGACTCAGCTGAGGACCCGCACCGGGCCAGACACCGCCATCGTCATCCAGATCGGGGCTGACGCCGCGATTCCGGATCCGCCGGTGACGGCAGCCAGGGCGAGCGCTCCGACCAGGACTCCTGTCCTCGCGATGAGAACCCGGGAACCCGTGAGCGGCGTATTGGTGGCATCGGCGAGCGATTGGATCGGCTCGCTGCGAGCGGCGACAAGACCACCGGCGGCGCCGATCAGGGCTACTCCCCACGCCGCCGCCGGTGAGAGAGTCCACGCCGGGAACCCTTCAACAACGGCTACGGCAGTTGCCACCGCGGCGATGGCCGCCGCCCAGGCGTATTGGGTCTTCGGCGCGCCCGGTATCACCCGGGCATCGACGGCGGTCGCAAGCGCCAGCACGATGGCCGCCGCCCAACCGACCGGGGAGAGAGAAACGAAACCGGCGATGAGAACGTGGACAGCCAGATCGGTGTTCTTGGGAGCGAGTCCGGTACTTCGGGTGAGTAGGCGCGCCACGATCAGAAACAGGTACACGGTCCCGACCGAAGTCTCGGCGAAGTAGATCGCAACCGCTCCACCCGCAAGCGCCGAGATGTTTGCAGTGACCGGGCGATCGGGGTCGAGCTCCCTCCCTAGAGCCCACGCGAGAAAGGCCGATCCTCCTGCTGTCAACGGGGCCGATCCCACTGCCCACGCCACCGCGGTCGTCGCGAGAGCGATCCCCACGGCGAACCGGTTGGAGGGGAGTCTGAGGTCTATTGGCCGACCCAGATGAGTGAGCGATTCCACGATGCAACGCTACCGGGGGTCGGGTGTCACCGGCGTTTCAGCTGAGCGGTCAGGTGGGTTTGCAGACCGTGGCCCAGGGCTGCGATCGCAAGACGGTATCTGAGGA
>JBFJTO010000273.1:0-2639 GCA_041625295.1 Acidimicrobiia bacterium
CTAAGCGATCTTCGACCCGGTGTTCCACCGCCCTCGAAATCGGCGTCCCCGCCGTTCAGCCTTGGTGATGTCATCATTTCGCCGGCCTACGTGAATCGCCAAGCCGACGAGTATGAGGTCGGGATGGGCGATGAGATGGCATTGATGTTGGTGCACGGAATCCTGCATCTCATGGGGTACGACCACGAGCAGGATGATGACGCAGAGCGCATGGAGGAGCGGGAACGGGTGCTGCTGGCGGCGACTGGGATCGTGCGACGGTGATCACCGTTGCCGTTGTTCTCGCCGTAGTGCTGGTCGGTGTTGCCGGTTTCCTCAGGGCCGCCGGGGCCTCTCTCATCGGAACCCCGCGAGCCGACGCGCTCCACGATGCCGCCGAGGGATCCGAGAATGCGGGACGGATCGCCCACCTTCTCGAGGATCCAGCGTCCATTGCCCCGTCGGTGAACGTCGCCCACGTGTTTCTGTTGGTCGTCGGTACCGCCGCAGGTACCTGGGCGGCTACCAGGGCGGCAGAAGGCGTTGCCGTCGTGGCTTGGCTGGTTGCAATCGCCCTTGCTGTGGTTCTCGCCGGAGACTTGATTCCGAGAGCCATAGGGCGCTCCCGGTCACGGCGCTTTGCATACCGATTTGCGCAGTTGCTCGAAACTGCCATCGCGGTGGGGGCGCGGGCCGTGCGGCTGGGCACCGACGATGGTGAGGACTCCGACCGCCCCGACCAGGATGAAGATGAGGATGACGCCGAGGAGATCGAGTTGATTTCGTCGGTTCTGGAGTTCTCGGAGACTTTGGTGCGCGAAGTCATGGTTCCCCGGACCGACATGGTTGTGGCCGGCGCCGAATTGGACCTCACCGCGTTGCTGGCCATCGTCGAAGAGAACGGCTTCTCCCGCATCCCGGTCGTCGGCGAGGGGATCGACGACGTGGTCGGCGTGCTGATCGTGAAAGACCTGCTGCGGATTCTCACCTCCGGGAGTCGTGACTTCACCGCAGGGGGAATGCTCCGCCCCATAGATTTCGTTCCGGAAACCAAACGCGTTCCCGACCTGCTCAGGGAGATGCAGGCCTCGAAGTCTCACATGGCTGTGGTGGTCGACGAGTACGGGGGCACCGCAGGCCTGGTCACGATCGAGGATCTCCTCGAGGAATTGGTTGGTGAGATCGTCGATGAGTTTGACGATGAGGAGCTCCTGGTCACCCAGCGTGCCGATGGTTCTTGGCTCGTGGATGGCAGGTTCTCTGTATCCGACCTGGCCGAGCTCACCGGCCTCGATCTCCCTGACGACGAGTGGGACACCGTAGGCGGATTGGTTCTCGGTCTCGCCGGCCGGGTGCCCCATGAGGGCGAGAAATTCGGCATTGGTGACCTGTTGCTGGATGTGTCGCGGGTACAGGGCCGGCGGATAGGGCAAGTGGTCGTCACCCAACGTCCCCGCGAGGATCCAACGTTGGACCGTTCGTGAAGTCCGGTTTCGTGCCGGTGGTTGGTCGTCCCAACGTCGGTAAGTCCACGCTGGTGAATGCACTGGTTGGTTCCAAGGTGGCCATCACCTCTTCGCGACCCCAGACAACCAGAAACACCATTCGGGGCGTGCTCACCGACATGAGTGGAGAAAGCCCGGAGTGGCAGATGGTGTTTGTGGACACGCCGGGTCTTCACAAGCCCAAGACGCAGTTGGGGAACCGTCTCAACAGTCTCGTGTACGGGACCCTTGCCGAGGCCGATGCCGTGGTGTTCCTGATAGATGCCACTCAACCGGTAGGACCTGGCGACAGGCTGATTGCACAACGGTTGCACACCTCGAAGGCCGAGGTCGTCGTCGCTGTGAACAAGATCGATGTAGCGCCAAGAGCAGATGTTGTCAGCCAGCTAGCGGAGGCTTCGGAATGGGATTTCGCATCGTATGTCCCGCTGTCTGCGCTTCATTCAGAGAACCTGTCGCCTCTCGTCGATGAGTTGACCGTGCGGATGCCCGAAGGCCCCATGTATTACCCGCCGGACACCAAGGGCGATCAGCCCGAGAACATCCTCGCCGGCGAGATCGTGCGCGAGAAGTTTCTCGAGCGACTCAGCGAGGAACTTCCGCACTCGCTCGTTGTGATCGTCGATGACATGGCTCAGCGTGAAGACGGCTTGCTCACCATCTCGGCGCGGGCCATTGTCGAGAGGAAGAGCCAAAAGGGCATCGTGATCGGCAAGGGCGGGAGCCTTCTCAAGTCGGCCGGTACGGAAGCTAGAGAGGAACTCGAGGTTCTCTTTGGAACAAGGGTCTACCTCGACTTGAGGGTCACGGTGGAGGCGGACTGGCAGCGGCGTCCATCCTCGCTGGATCGTCTCGGTTTTGGCGGGTAGACCGGGGCCACCTGCTCACCGGGCTGGATCCGCGCCTCCCAATGCCCCGATCTCTGCGGCCAGGCGCAGATCCTTTTCGGTGATTCCCCCCTCCGAATGGGTGGAGAGAACGATCGTCACGCGGTTCCAGGAGATGTGGATGTCGGGATGGTGAAAGGCTCGTTCCGACACGGTTGCCACGTCGTTGACGAACTGCATTGCCTCGACGAAGTCGGCGAACTCGAATGAGCGAGCCACTGACTTGTCATCGACGCTCCATCCTCGATGGGTCTCGATGAATTCTCCA
>JBFJTO010000274.1:0-2635 GCA_041625295.1 Acidimicrobiia bacterium
GCCCGCCCTGGCGAGGTTCCGGGTCACCCGGGCTAGAGCCCCGGCCTCGCGAGGGATGTATGTCGTGAGTACACGGTGTTCGGACGCCGAAAGGCCGGCGTCCGTGATTGCCCGCCTGGCGGCGTCGGCATCTGAGACGATCAATCGCACGATTCCGGTGTCTTCTTGACCCCAGGCTGCCAGAGCGTCGATTTGGACCCCCGCGTCGGCAAGAACCTCGGTGAGCCGGGCCAGAGAGCCTGGTCGGTTTCTGAGTTGCACGACGAACTCGGTCATGAACCCAGAATAGGCGTTCGACCCGTGGGGATGATCGGTGCCGGGCTCACTCGCCGCAGCTGACACCGGCAGCCACGGATTCGACGATGTCGCTTGGTCCCAAACCCGTGACCGCTCCCAGCAAGAATCCGGATCCCGGAAAGTCGACCCGGAAGAAGTCACCCAAGAACGGTTCGTCCTCGATGGTGAGATTCTCCGTGTAGAGCGACCGCAGGTCGCCAACCGTGGTACCGATACCCGCGCGCTCAGCGGTGATCAACGCCAATTGCTCGCCCTCGTAAGCATTGCTGTTGACATACGCGGCGAAGTGCCGCTTCCCGGCCGGGGCCCAGTCCGTCTCGCCATCGGTCGTAAAGATCTGAAGCGACTTCCAGCGGACGAATCTCACGGTTTCGCCGATGCAGGTGCCAAAAGCGGTCGCCTGATCGAGCCATCCGGTGTCGTCATCGGGCGGACCGAGAAGTTGAGACAATCCGGTCACCGTGGCATCGGCGTCGGAACCGAATAGGAAGTCACCAAGGCCGTCCGGTTTGAGCAGGAGTCGATCCTCGATGCTCGCGGTGCCCGAAGTCGTGGTTGTCGACGGCGGGACGGTCGTCGTCGTGCCCGGAACGGTGGTGGCGGTCGGGGCAGTCGTCGTGAGGGCACCCGGTTGAGAAGTGGTGGTCGGGAGCGGTCCCGCAACGGAAGTGTCGGTGACCGGTTCTCCGCCCGAGAGAATTCCGACAATCACCGCGGCAGCGACGACCAGCAGAACCAATCCCACAATCACGGCCCGCTGGCCGGGGGTGAGGCGGCCGAATGTATTCCTGCCCACGGTCATCCGGACGGTAGCGGGGCCGGTGAGATGCGGCCCACGCGATGAAGGGGCCAATATCGCCACACCACCCGATAGGTTCCCGATTCATCGATCGGACCGAGAGTTCGTGAGTCCGATCTGGTTGCGCTGAGGTTGTCGGCGAGAACCCAGACCTGTCCGGGTCCGACCGCTCTGCCGGCCGGTTCTGAATCGACGACGCGCTTGACCATCCAGAAACCGGGACGTTGCTCGAATACGATTATCGCTCCCGGTTCGGCGCCGGCGTTTCTGCGGGCGATCACGTAGTCGCCGGGCACCAGTGCCGGGGACATCGACAAGTCGGCTATCTCAAATCTTCGCATGTATTGATCCGGCCCGGGATTATGGTCGTTGAAGTACCAGGAGGTTCCACGAATGTTCAGACCGAAGACGGTCGCTCACGCCCATTGCGATCTCTACTGCGGGGTCTATGACCCTGCCCAGGCCAAGATCGAAGCGATGTCGGTATGGAAGTCCGCACAGAAGTACCAACAGTCCGAAGATCCCGTATTCAGGGACAGAGCCATCCTCGTCAAGGAGCGGCAGGCAGATCTGGTGAAGCATCACCTCTCCGTCTTGTGGACCGACTTCTTCACGACCGATCACCGGTCCCAATTCGCGGGATTGGATGACCTGTTCTGGAGGGCGATTCACCAGGCCGGTGTTGCCAAGAGGTCTGTCGACCCTGAAGACGGAGAGAAACTCGTGGCGCTCATCGACGAGATCGCGGCGATTTTCTGGCAGACGGAGAAGGCCAAGGGAATGGGCGTCTATCCGCCGGCTTGACCGTCGAGGGCATCGTCATCCAGCTTTGAGAAGAGCGGCTCGACCGGCCCCAGCCGGGATCCATCTTCGATGGTCGGCCTCATCCATGCCGTGGGCTCGGGGAGTCCCAGCATCGCAGCGAGGCGGGCCGACGAGAACGGTAGATACGGCGAGAAAGCGACATTGAGCCCAGCGATGGCATTCAGGGCCGTCGACAGGATGGCTTCTCCGCGCTCGCGGTCGTTCTTGATGGCCTTCCACGGTTCTTCGGCGTTCAAGTAAGAGTTGACCGACTGAGCGCCGTCCATCGCTCTCCTGAGGCCGGCCCGCAACTCCACCCTGGTGATGTATTGGGCGGTATCGGCAAGTGCCGCGTCGATTCCGGCGAGTAGAGCCTGGTCGGATGGTGTGTGGGGACCTCCCGGCGGGACTCTTCCGTCGCAGTGCTTCGCGACCATCGCCATCACCCGGTTGACCAGGTTCCCCCAGGTTGCCACCAACTCGTCGTTTACCCGGCGGATGATTTCCTCATCGGACAGGTCGGTGTCGTTCTGTTCGGGTAGCGAAGATGTGATTGCGAAGCGGATGGCGTCGGGTTGGAGACGGTCGGTGTACCACCCGATCGACCGTCCCACACCGCGACTGGCCGAGGCCTTGTCGCCCTTGAATGTGACGAACTGATTGGCGGGCACATCCGTGGGAAGGTTGAGTCCCTGGTAACCCATCAGCTGACAGGGCCAGATGACGGCATGAAAC
>JBFJTO010000275.1:0-2628 GCA_041625295.1 Acidimicrobiia bacterium
CGGCCACGAAGTGGTTGTCCGAGATCGAGTTGACCACGTGGGATAGTTTCGATGCCTACTGGGTACCGCGCGGGTGGGCCAAGAAAGCACCGATAAAGACTCAGTCGCGCCTCGATACACCCCGCTCCGGAGCCAGAATCGAATCCGGTCAGGCAACGGTCGCCGGTGTTGCCTGGGCGCCCACCAGGGGGATTTCGCGGGTTGAAGTGCGGATCGACGATGAATGGTTCGATGCCGAGTTGGCTGGAAACCTCAGCGATGACACATGGCGGCAATGGAAGATCACCCACGAGATCGGGCCCGGGCGGCATCGGCTCGCTGTGAGGGCCACCGACGGTTCGGGCGTGGTCCAGGACTCGACCAGGAGGCCCCCCGCGCCCGACGGGGCCACCGGATACCACATCGTGGACATCGAAGTCGGCTAGGGCTGACGCATGGCCGCATCGCGATCCATTTCTGTCGGGTTGCACATGGGCACTTCACCGGGACTGAGGCGTATACATGCTCTGGCTCGGGCGGGCCGGATACTCGGAGTCCATTCGCTGTGGACCGTTGATCACTACACGGGGTGGTTTCCTCAGGAGATCTGGGACCGTGACTTCACATGGCTCGCCTCTGGTGACGGCGGCGCCGACGCCTATTTCGACTGGCAAGTACTCCTCGGGCACATGGCCGGCCGGACCGGGCGCGCCCGGGTGGGCGTCGGAGTGACGGAGGCGATCCGCCGCCATCCTGTCACGATCGCCCAGGCGGCATTGACGTTGTCTCATATGACCAAGAGGCCTCCGATAATCGGGTTGGGTGCCGGAGAGGCCGAGAACGTCTTGCCGTACGGCATGTCCTTTGCCAAACCCGTCTCTCGGCTTTCCGAGGCACTCGAAGTGATCCGGTTGTGCCTCGACTCGAAAGGCCCGGTTGGCTATCAGGGGGAGTTCTTCCGTCTCGACCGGGCGATCATGGACCTCCAACCCGGTCCGGGGGGAAAGCCGGAGATCTGGCTGGCGGCTCATGGACCGAGGATGCTCGAACTCACCGGTCGTTTCGCCGACGGTTGGCTACCGACTCTGCCGATGACCCCGGAGGGCTACGCGGGGGCTTTGGCCGCGATCCGAACCGCGGCGATCCTGTACGGGCGGGATCCAGATGAGATCGTCCCCTCTTATCAGGTGTTCCTTGTTGTGGCACCCAGCCACGCTGCGGCAAAGAGATACCTCCAACATCGGGCGGTCAAGTTCATGGCCCTATTGACACCCGACCGGTTCTGGCAGGAAGCCGGGGTCACGCATCCACTTGGGAGAGGATTCCGGGGCCTCATCGACTTCATCCCGTCGCATTACTCCCGGGCCGAGATCGATGCCGCCATCGACACGGTGCCGGTTGAGTTCATGGCAACACAGACAGTGTGGGGTACACCCAAGGAAGTGGTGCACAAGATTCGCGCTTACGGGGATGCCGGTATGAGAAATGTCGTCCTGGCGCCGATTTCGGCGCTGGTGTCCAGGAGATCGGCCGCGTTCGCGCTCGCCTCATTGCCGCGCATCATCCGAAGGTTGAAAGCCGGTTCCTAGCCGTCGATGGCCGCATCGGCGGCCGAGATCGCCCATCCCAGGCCGGCGGCGCGGTCTTCGGCGGCGAGGCGGAGAATCCAGCCGCTTGTCGACCCGTCGCTCCACAGATACCAGGTGAGCTCGGAAATGGCTTCGCCGAGTTCGTCGGGGTCGGGAGGCCAATCGGAGGCGGTGAGCGATGATGCCGCCCACCATGCGCCGAACCGTCCGGCAGCGGCGCCACGCCTCTTGCCGTGCGCTCCTCCCGAGGCGGCAGCCCAGCCCATCCACGCCAGTGCTGTCTGCGCGTCTACTTCGGCAATGGCCACCCGTGATGGTCCGACGGCCCCGATCGCTCCCAGCGCATCCCCTTCGACACAAGCGACGTCGGCACGACCGTTGGATTCCTCGACCCAGGTGGCCACCAGGGCTTCCAGCGCCTCCTCTGCCTCATCGCCGACGCGAGCAGCGGGCACGGTCGCAACGGTTTCGAACCGCGGTTGCCGTGGGGCCGGAAACTCGGCGCGGTCCGATTTGTACTTTGCGACCGGGTACTCGGGTTCCCAGGGCTGGCAGACAAGGGGAAGCTCCAGGACATGGCGATCTACGGACGCCAAGCGCAGATCTTCCCCCCTCACGACGCGTTCGTGGGCAAAGAAGGCCCGACCGGGTCCCTCGGGGAGATGGGGGTCGAGATCCGCCCAGGTGTGATGTGCGGCTGCGACCTCGGCAAGTGGCCCAAGCGTGAACCGGGCGCGACCCTCAGCCACTGCGGACCCTGCCACGGGAGGAGGGGCTTCGAGGGCGAGCCGATACCGTATGTGTTCATCGATAGACCACAGTTGCTTGCCCCGGACCACCGCCTCTCTGCACAGGACCCGCAACCCGATCAGCTCTTCCCATGATCTCGCTGCGCACATCCTGTCCACGATCTTGAGAAGCGCGTCGGTGTCGGTCGCCTCGATGGCGGTGCGGACGTCAGTCATCCCAGCTCAGCCGGCAGTTCTGGGTTGCCCGCCCATTCGCTCCAAGATCCGTCGTAGAGAACACCGCCACCGATACCGGCAATCTCCATCGCCAG
>JBFJTO010000276.1:0-2618 GCA_041625295.1 Acidimicrobiia bacterium
CCCGTCGGCACGGTCACCATGAGCAGGGCCGGCGAACATCTCTCTCACCTCGATGAACTCTGGGCAGCCGGCGTGAGGGTGTTCAGCGACGATGGGTCCGCGGTCACGGACTCGGGAGTCTTGCGCCACGCCATGGAGTATCTCGCCGAGAGAGGCGGAGTCATCGCCCAGCATGCGGAGGATCCCGGCCTATGCCGGGGAGGGCACATGCATGAAGGAGCCGTCTCATCGCGTTTAGGCATGCGTGGGCTGCCTTCGGCGGCCGAGGAAGTGGTTGTTGCTCGGGATCTGGCGCTGGTGCGCTTGACCGGATGCCGCTACCACGCCCAGCACGTCTCGGCTGCAGGGACGATCGAGTTGATTCGCGCCGCAAAAGCCGAAGGTCTTCCGGTCACCGCAGAGGTGACACCGCACCACCTGACCTTCACCGACGCCGACGTGGCCGGCATGGATCCCGATTTCAAGATGTACCCGCCTCTCAGGTCGGTGCCGGACCGGGAGGCGCTGCGGGCGGCACTGATCGACGGAACCATCGATGCCGTGGCAACCGATCATGCGCCGCACGCCGACGCCGAGTGTGAGGTTCCATTCGAGGAGGCACCCCGTGGCGTGATCGGTCTCGAGACTGCCGCGGCGGCGGTGAACATGGCGTGTGGGATGGACCAGGAGAGTTTCTACGGTCGAATGTCGACGTCTCCGGCACGCATCGCCGGTTTGTCCGGTGACAGGGCGATTCTTCATGTCGGTTCCAGGGCCGACCTCGTGGTGTTCGATCCCGAAGCGAGCTGGGTGGCTTCGTCGTTCCGATCGAAGGCGAGAAACTCCCCCTGGATGGGCATGCCCATGGTCGGCAAGGTGATGCTCACGATGCGGAACGGGATCATCAGCTATCAGGCAGATTCGTGACGCGGGCCCTTTTGGTCACAGCCGACGGGGCGGTTTTCGAGGGGGAGGCCGTGGGTGCCGAGGGGATGGTCACAGGCGAGGTCGTGTTCAACACCTCGATGACCGGCTACCAGGAGATCATCACCGACCCTTCGTACATGGGCCAGGTAGTCGTGATGACAGCCCCCCACATCGGCAATTACGGCGTGACTCCGCTCGACCAGCAGAGCGATCGTCCCGCGGCCGCCGGATTCGTGATGCGGTCTGTCTCACACCGGGCCTCGAGCTGGCGGGCCCAGGGCTCGCTGGCAGATTTCATGCTCGAAAACGGCGTCGTGGCGATCACCGGCGTCGATACCCGGCGGTTGACCCGCCACATCCGCGACCGCGGTGCCCAGCCCGTTGCCGTCGGATCCGGCGTGGACGAGTCCGAACTCAGGCTGGCAGCCGCGACAGCACCCCGCATGGAGGGTCGCGATCTCGCGTCCTCGGCGGGCACCACGCACACCTACCGGGTGGCGAGAGTGGATGACCCCGTTGCCGAGGTCGTGGCCATCGATCTGGGGATGAAGAGAGACATCATCGATCAGTTGTGCCGGCGAGCCCTGGCCGTCACCGTGGTGCCGGCAGGGACGTCCGCTTCCGAAATCGTCGCACTCGGACCCGACGGCGTGTTCGTCTCGAATGGGCCCGGCGATCCCGAACCCCTACATGGCGTCATTTCCACGATCAGGGATCTGTTGGGAGAAGTGCCGTTGTTCGGGATCTGTCTGGGGCATCAGGTGCTCGGACTGGCGTTGGGAGCGCGGACTTTCAAGCTTCCTTTCGGGCATCATGGCGGAAATCATCCGGTACGGCGTATGTCGGATGGCAGGATTCAGATCACATCGCAGAACCACGGATTCTCGGTGGATCTGTGGTCGCTCTCGGGCAACGTGCAGCCGGAGCGCCGGGCTCTCGCCTCCGCAGACCTCCTTCCGGTCGGCGTGGATACGGATTTCGGTCGCGTCGTTCCCAGCCATCAGAACCTCAACGACGGAACCCTTGAGGGCCTGAGCTGTCTCGACGTGGATGCGTTCGGGGTTCAGTTCCACCCCGAGGCGGGCCCGGGTCCGCGGGACGCGGCCGGACTCTTTGATGACTTCGTCGTCCGCATGGGGGTCGAAGATGCCCGGGCGTGATGACATTCGGTCCATACTTGTGATCGGCTCGGGCCCGATCGTGATCGGGCAGGCTTGTGAGTTCGATTACTCGGGCACGCAGGCCGCCAAGGTCTTGAGGGCCAACGGCTACCGGGTCGTCCTCGTCAACTCGAATCCGGCGACGATCATGACGGATCCCGAGTTTGCCGATGCCACCTACGTAGAGCCGATAACGCCCGATGTGGTCGAGGCAATCATTGCCAAGGAGCGGCCCGATGCCCTCTTGGCCACACTTGGGGGTCAGACAGCCCTCAACGTTGCCACGGTGCTTTCCAGGACGGGAGTCCTCGACCGATACGGCGTGGAGATGATCGGTGCCGGACCCGAGGCCATCCAGAAGGCTGAAGACCGGGGTTTGTTCAAGGCGACGATGGAGGACGCCGGTCTCGCCGTGCCCAGGGCCGGATATGCAAAGTCGCTAGAGGAGGCGCTGCTCATTGCCGACGAGATCGGCTTGCCGACCATGATCCGGCCATCGTTCATTCTCGGGGGTGGCGGCACCGGCATCGCGGCCGACGTCGCCGAGTTCAC
>JBFJTO010000277.1:0-2605 GCA_041625295.1 Acidimicrobiia bacterium
CACCAGGTTTGCCGCGATCAGCCCACCGGCCCCAACGGCGATCGCGGCCATTGATTCCAAGGGATTGCGTGTGGCATAGGTCGCGGCGTGGGCCGCCTCGGACAGAAACATCACAACACCCGAAATGCAGAGTGTCGCTCCGGACAGCTTGAGGATCCTTTGGACCGGAGCAGCGAACGTCCCGGCCACAACCACACCTGCGAAGCCGGCAGATCCGATTGCGAGGGCGATTCTGATCCCGAGATCGAAGACAAAGGGATCCCCGGGCGTTTGCAACCAGGTGGCTGCCACCGCAGTTCCGAATGCCAGGAGACCCGCGCCGTATCTGATTGCCTTGAGGTTCAATTGCTTCGGGCGGCTGAGTAGAGCCACCGCGACAATCATCAGTCCGATTGCATTAGCGAAGTTTGCGGCGTCTTGGATCGGTCCCGAGTCGTCGACGAGGCTCATCGCGAGTGCGCCCACCGCGATCAGGCCAAATGCCGCACCGGAGGGGATGGTGGATTGGTTATCGGCTGTGAGCCTGGTCCACAAGTCCGCAGGGAGGCTGCGGACCACCCTCGACCAGATCGAAAAGAGAGATCTCGGTTCGAGACTCTGAGCGTCGAGATCAGCGCATCGTTCGGCCAGCATCTCGGAGCGCGCATCGTTGGGAAGTCCCCAAGTGACCACCGCGAATGCGAGCATCGCAATTCGGATCACAATCGGCTTGCGGCTTGAAGTCCGCATCACCCTCCCGCCGACCTGTGAAACGACAGTTCACGAGGCGAAACGCGATGGTTTGCGGACACACGTACACATGACACCATCGAGGGAATGTACGCCAAGAGCCCCGGCTTGACGAGCATTCAGCTCCGATGTCGCTCCCGATCGATCAGAAGCTCAGTACCCGATCATTCTCCATCATCAGGTCGCTGAGATCGTCTGCGCCCGCAAATTCTGCGTTCTTGCCGGTCAGATCTGCCTCGGTGACCCCACGGGCCGCCGCGCAGGGAATTCAGACATATATCGGTACCTTGGCCCCGACGATCTCGTCGAAGATCTGCCTCAGAGGCGGAAACCCGACTCCGTTCACGGTGTCGACGGTGTCCCCCTTCATCAGGTACACGGCTTCGCCCATCAATGCGACCGAAGGCTGGTGTCCTCTTTTGAGAGCCCCCGATGCGGCGATGAACGGCATGGTGGCGCGGGTGGGATCGTCCGTCCCATAGGTGCCAAGGTAAAGCAGCCTGCCCATATCTCCTCCGTCCGGCTACGTGACAAACCTACGCCTTTTCGACCCCGGGGGCTCACCAGAACCTCCATCGCACATCCCGACTGCGTGTCGCGTAGGTTCGAAGAGACAGGAGACGCGCCACCGGGGCGGCGCGAGCGTGCGAAAGGAGATTGGCTTGGGCCATCCAAACAAAGACGTAGCGATGCGCGGTTACACGGCTTTCGAAGCGGGTGACATGGCGACGCTTGGCGAGGTGATGTCTGACGACATCGTCTGGCATTTCCCTGGAAGCAGCAAGCTTGCCGGGACCTACACGGGAAAGGATGAGGTCTTCAGACTCTTCGGTGCCATTGGCCAGGAGACAGAAGGCTCCTTCTCGAACGATATTCACGACATGCTTGCCAACGACGATCACGTCGTTGCTCTGGTGCGGAGCACGGCAACGCGACAAGGCAAGTCCTTGGAAGGGGTAGGCGTGCACGTGATGCACGTGACCGATGGCAAGCTCACGGAGTTCTGGAACTTCCCGGAAGATCAAACGACGGTGGACGACTTCTGGGCGTGACGTGGGGAAGGTGAGTGGGGCCGGACCAGATCCCGGCCCCACTCACGCGTAACACCAGACCGATGCCTCATCTGGGCGGGCGCCATCTAAGTTCTTCCCTCATGCAGCGCATCGACATCAATGGCATCGGGATCGAGTATCGCCTGATCAGAGAACCCACAGGCCACAGGCCCACTCTGGTGTTCCTGCATGAAGGGCTCGGCTGCGCGGAGATGTGGAGAGACTTCCCGGATCGTCTGGCATCGGCGTTGGGGTGGGGTGCCCTCGTCTATTCCCGTTGGGGTTATGGGCGATCCGACCCGAGACCATTGCCATGGCCTATCGATCACATGGAACGTGAGGGCGAGACCGGTCTGCCCGCATTGCTTTCAACACTCGGCGTCGGAGACCATGTGCTGTGGGGTCACTCCGACGGGGCCAGCATCGCACTGGTACTTGCCGGAACCACGGAAGCCGCGAGCCTCAAGGCCGTGGTGAGCGCAGCTGCGCATGTCTTTGGGGGCGAGGAGATCGGAGTCCGCTCCATTCGTGCGGCCGAGGAGCGCTTCCGGAAAGGCGATCTCAGAGGTCGTCTGTCCCGCTACCACGCCGACCCCGACGGAGTGTTCCGGGGATGGGCGGGAACCTGGTTGGACCCGGATTTCCAGAACTGGACGATCGAGAACTATCTCGACGGGGTTTCCGTGCCGGTGCTGGCCATGCAGGGCACCGATGACGAGTACGGGACCATGCGCCAACTCGACACTGTCTGTTCGCGGTTGGGATCGCTGGCCCAGCGAGTCCCTATCGAAGGACACGGACACCAACTCCACATCAGCGCCCGC
>JBFJTO010000278.1:0-2596 GCA_041625295.1 Acidimicrobiia bacterium
ACTTCCGAGCCGGCGGCAAGGGCGGGGATGGGAATGGAGTTCGATCTCTCCCGGGTCCACGTGCGTGAAGAGGGAATGACTCCTGCCGAGATGCTCATGTCCGAGTCACAGGAACGCATGATGGCGTTCGTCGAACGCGACAGGGTCGATGAGGTGCTCGCAGTAGCCGAGAAGTGGGAGATCGATTCCGCTGTTGTCGGAACCGTCTCGACCGGAGGAAGACTGCGCGTGTTCCACGACGGATCGCTGGTCGCAGATGTTCCGGCGGCCTCGCTTTCCGAGGACGCCCCGGTCTATCACCGCCCGATCGGTGAGCCCGACTGGCTTGCAGAGGTCTGGTCGGACACGCTCGACTTCGTCGATCCACCCGATCTCGGAGAATCCCTGCTGGCGCTTCTCGATGATCCTTCGATCGCTTCGGCGTCCTGGGCCTACCAGCAATACGACCACATGCTCTTCCTCAACACCGTGATCGGCCCCGGACAGGACGGATCTCTGCTCCGCGTCAAAGGAACGGACAAGGGATTGGCAGTGTCAACCGACGGGAACGGCAGGATGTGTTACCTCGATCCGCGCCGCGGGGCGGCCCGGCTGGTCTATGAAGCGGCGCTGAATGTGGCCATGACAGGAGCTGCGCCGTTGGCCGTCGTCGACAATCTCAACTTCGGAAACCCGGAGAAGCCCGAGGTGATGTGGCAGTTCAAAGAGACCATCGAGGGGATCTCCGAGGCTTGCGAGGCGCTGGGAATCCCCGTGATAGGTGGAAACGTCAGCTTCTACAACGAGACCGATGGCATCGACATCTTTCCCACCCCCATCGTGGGTCTCCTCGGTTTGGCAGAACCCATGCCGACGAACCCGCCCCGGTTCGAACACGCTCGACCCGAGATGGAGGTCTGGTGCTTCGGGCCCGAGTGGGCCATCAATCTGGCCGGCTCGGCTCTGGAGAAGGTCACGTTTGGACACATCGGCGGGCGTCCCGGGCCTGCCGATTCCAGTCTGGCGCTGGCAGCAGTTGCCACGGCCCGAGTGCTCGTCAACGAATCCCTGGCTGCCTCCATCCACGACATCTCCGACGGAGGTCTGGCAATGGCCCTGGCCGAGATCTGCATCGGTGCTGGAATAGGGGCGGAGATCGAGACCGCCGACTGGCGGCACCTCTTCGCCGAGGACCCGCACCGGTTTGTGGCTGCCATCGATCCAGGGGCAACCGCGAGAGTTGTCGAGATCGCAGACGAGGCGGGCATCGAGGCCCACCGTATCGGCACTTTCGGCGGAGATACGATCACTCTCAGAGCGGGATCGAACATCGCAACTGTCTCTGTCGATGCCGCAGGAACCGCCTATCGGGGGGCCATCTCCGGCCGAATGGCTTGAGGCCTTTGAGCCCGGTCTGTCGCAACCAAAGTGGTGTATGTTCGGAGGGAACCGAGGAGGTTCCATGGAACCGGAGATCACGATTTCGATCCATGCCACCGACGACGAGTCGGGGACCGTCGCCGTGGCTTCGCTCGACCTACACGGCGAGCATTTCGAAGCTGTCGGCGAGGCCCACCGGAATCCGATCGATCCCCCAAGGCCGCGCATAGGCGAGGAACTGGCCATCGCGCGTGCGTTGGCACGCCTCGAGGCAGATCTGCTGGAAGCGGCCAGGGACAAGATCGACCGATATCTCGTCCACTGAGCACATTTGGGACTGGCGACGAACCGGCGGCCCCGCCGGCCGGTAGCGTACGCGCATGAACGAATCCTCATACGAGTTCCTGCGTTTCGACCATCCCGGAGAAGGCATCGTGGAAGTGATCCTCGACAACCCTCCCGTAAACTCGGTGGGGAGAACGGGCCACGCCGAGCTCACCCGGGTGTGGCTCGACATCGACGCCGATCCATCCATCCGCGTGGCGTTGCTGCGTTCCGAAGGGAAAGCCTTCTCGGCGGGTGGCGACTTCGCATTGCTCGAGTCGATAATCGATGACCCCGGCGAGTCGGCACGGGTGATGGACGAAGCCCGGGCCCTCGTCTACAACGTGATCGAATGCTCCAAGCCGATCGTCTCGGCAATCAACGGGGCTGCCGTCGGCGCCGGTTTGGCGGCCGCCCTCCTTGCCGACATTCCCATCGCCGGACGCTCAGCGAGAATTCTCGACGGCCACGTGAAGTTGGGCGTCGCCGCCGGGGACCACGCCGTGGTTCTGTGGCCGCTTCTGGTCGGGATGGCAAAGGCCAAGTACTACCTGCTCACCAACGAGCCTCTGACAGGTGAAGAGGCCGAGAGGATCGGGTTGGTCGCCAAGGTGGTCGACGATGCCGATCTCTACCAAACGGCTCTGGACGTGGCCAGGTCACTCGCATCCGGGAGCCGCACCGCCATCTCCTTGACGAAACGGGCGCTGAATCACTGGCTGCGCAATGCCTATCCGGCGTTTGAAGCCTCACTCACCTCGGAGTTTCTCGGATTCAAGGGGCCGGATGCCGCCGAGGGATTGGCGGCGCTCAAGGAGAGAAGGCAGCCGCGATTCTGACGCACACCCACCAACCCGTGCCGACATCTAAAGTGCAACGGTGAACTCGTTGTTTGCCCCGGGTGAGGCGTGCG
>JBFJTO010000279.1:0-2595 GCA_041625295.1 Acidimicrobiia bacterium
GCTGGTCCCCGTTCCTCAGGCTGGCCTCCCCAGCCTGGCTCGCAAAGTCGACATCGCAGAGGCAAGACTCTCGTTCGACGCCGATGATGACGAATTCGCGGCCCGGGTCATGGCGTTTTCACCCCGTCCAGGCGCCTGGTGCTTTTGGGGAGAAGACCGCCTACGGATTCTCAGAGCCGTCACTTCGGCGGGCTCTCTTCCCCGAGGCGAGCTGTTGTTCGACGGGGAAGTTCTGACCTGTGGAGTGGGGTCCGGTGTAGTCGAACTCATCGAGGTTCAGCCTGGCGGGGGGAGGCCGATGCGGGGCGCGGAGTGGGCCCGCGGTCGTCGCGGCTCTTTAGGGAGGCTGAGCTGACAGAAGCCCGCGAAGGGGTCGGCAGCAGCCGGTGGGCTCCTGGGTACACTTCCCGCCGATGCGATACAAGCTGGCTCCTTCTCTGCTGGCCGCCGACTTCAGCCGGCTCGGGGAACAGATCGAAGCGATCGAGAATGGAGCGGACCTGCTTCATCTCGACGTGATGGATGGCCACTTCGTCCCCAACATCTCCTTTGGCTTGCCAGTCATCGAGTCCATTCGCAAGACGACGGACCTGACGTTCGACTGTCATCTGATGACGGCGAACCCGACCGCCTATCTCTCCGAGCTTGCGGAAGCGGGCGCCAACCTGGTCACGATGCACATCGAGGCGGTTCCAGATCCCACCGCGGCGGCGGCAGCGTGCAGCAGCCTCGGCCTTGAGTTCGGCTTGGTGATTTCGCCGCCAACGCCCTGGGAGGCCATCGAACCGTTTGCCGAGCTGGCGAAGATGCTTCTGATCATGTCGGTGGAGCCCGGGTTTGGAGGCCAATCTTTCATGGCGGAAGTGCTCTCCAAGGTGGAGGCAGCCAGGATGTGGGTTGATTCCCACGGCCTTGGGACCGATATACAAATCGACGGCGGAATTACGACTACAACCGCGCCACAGGCAAGGGATGCAGGTGCCAATGTATTCGTTGCCGGCTCGGCGGTGTTCGGAGCCGCCGACCCAGGAGCCGCTCTCTGGGAACTCAGGAAGACGATCGAAGGGCAGAAGTGACACAGCGAATCCTCGTTGTCGACGACGACGAAGACATCAGGCGGGTTGTCAGGATCAACCTGGAACTCGAAGGATTCACGGTTGGAACAGCCGGTGATGGAATCGAGGCCATCGACGCCGCCATCGCCTCTCCTCCCGACCTGGTGCTTCTCGACATCATGATGCCCCGCATGGACGGTCTCACTGCGCTGCGCGAGATGCGGGCAACGCCGGCTCTTGCCGGCACATCCATCGTGCTTCTCACAGCTCGCGGCCTCACCGAGGATCGAGTGGCCGGGCTCGAAGGGGGAGCCGACGATTACATAACCAAACCTTTTGACGTCGAGGAGTTGGTGGCGCGGGTCAAGGCCGTGCTCAGACGAACCCAGGCAGCGAGAGATACGTCGCCGCTCACAGGCTTGCCGGGGAACTTCCGCATCGGTGAGGAGATCGAGAACAGAATCGGAACCGGTGAGTCTTTCGCCCTGATTCACGTCGATCTCGACAACTTCAAGGCTTTCAACGATCACTACGGGTTCATGCGTGGAGATCAGGTGATCAAGTTCTCGGCCGACTGTGTCCGACGGGCGGTGGCCGACGTCGGCGACGAACGCGCCTTCGTAGGCCACATCGGCGGTGACGACTTCGTGGCTGTGACAACTGCCGATGTCGCCGAGCCTTTCTGTATGGCTCTGATCGAACGTTTCGACGATGGGATCCTCGACTATTACGACACGGCTGACGCGCTGCGGGGGTACATCGAGGTGACCGACCGGCGCGGAGACCGTTATGCGTTCCCGGTGGTATCGATTTCCATGGGAGTGGTATCCAACATCCACCGCCCGATCACTTCTCAGTGGGAAGCGTCCGCGGTCGCGGTCGAGATGAAAGAGTTCGCCAAGAAACAGCACGGATCCTCATACCGGATCGATCGTCGGACGGCTTGATGCCCGACCGGAACGCTCTTCAGGGCCTGATGCGCCGGGCTCTCGACCTGGCATCCGGTCACCGCACCCATCCCAATCCGCGCGTGGGTGCGATCGTGGTGGCTCCAGATGGTGAAGTGGTGGGTGAGGGCGCCCATCCGGGTGCCGGCCAGCCGCACGCCGAAGTGATTGCGCTTGCAGAAGCGGGGGACCGGGCTCGCGAGGCCACGCTGATCGTGACCCTCGAACCGTGTGCCCATCAGGGAAGGACGCCTCCATGCACCGACGCCATCGTTGCGTCGGGGGTCCGCCGGGTCGTGGTGGGTGTGCTCGATCCCGATCGCCACGTTGCCGGCCGTGGAGTCAGACATCTGAGACAGGTCGGCATCGAAATCGTGACCGACATCCTCGAGGATCACGAGATCGAGTCTGTTGATCCCGCGTACTTCCACCACCGGCGAACCGATCTTCCCCTTCTGACCGTCAAAGCGGCAGCAACCCTCGACGGCCAAACGGCGGCCAGCGACGGGACCTCGCAATGGATCACAGGCGAGGAGGCCCGCCGCGATGCCCACATGCTGCGGTCCACGGTCGATGCGGTGATGGTGGGCGCC
>JBFJTO010000280.1:0-2584 GCA_041625295.1 Acidimicrobiia bacterium
GAAGATGATGACGGGGGAGATCCTGGGCGCCCTCGCTATCACCGAACCCGACGCCGGGTCTGATGTTGCGGCCATACGGACCACCGCCAAGCGCGACGGAGACGGCTACCGGCTCAACGGAACCAAGATGTTCATTTCCAACGGTGGCACCGCGGACCTCCTGTTCGTCGCCACCCGCACCAACGCCACCGCCAAGGCGTCGCGTGGGCTGACGATGTTTGCGGTGGAGTCGGATCGGGAAGGGTTTAGGGCCACGAGGGCCCTCCACAAGCTCGGCTGGCGCAGTTCGAACACCGCCGAGCTGGTCTTCGACGACTGCTGGGTTCCCGAAGAGAACGTCATCGGCGGGCTCGACCAGGGTTTCTACGCCATCATGAACAACTTCCAGAATGAGCGGCTCGTTCTTGGCGCGGCCGCCCTGGGGGAGGCGGCCAAGGGGATCGAGATCACTCTCGACTACGTCAAGCAGCGCAAGGCCTTTGGGGCCCCGCTGTGGTCGAAACAGGCGATCCGCCAACGGCTGGCGATGCTCTCGGCTCAGGTCGAGGCGGCCCGCCATCTCGTTTATCACGCCGGGTGGATGCGCGACCAGGAGGTCGACGCAGTTTCCGAGGTGTCGATGGTGAAGGCATTCGTCGGTGAGCTCGTCAATCGAGTCATGTATGACTGCATGCAGTTCCACGGTGGTGCCGGCTACATGAAGGAAAGCGCCATAGAGCGCATGTTCCGCGACGCCAGGATCCAGTCGATCGGGGGTGGCGCCACCGAGGTGATGCTGGAGGAGATCGCCAAGCGTCTGTGAAACTCGTCTCCTACCTGAGCCCTGGCATTCCCGAGGAGATGTTTCGCGACATCGCCGCCATCCTGGAACGGCGAGTCGGGCCGGTCGATGTGGCATTCGTGACCGATCGGTCTGGCCCTCGGGCCGGCCTGGCGGACCCGTGGGGCGATGCCGACCTCGCCTACATGTGCGATCCCGCATTCCGGGAGTTGCGGGGCCGCGGGTTGGCGTTTCTGGTCCCGGCGGGAATGGTCTTCGCCGACGATCGCAACGGTGGCCGCCCCGTCTATTTCTCAGATGTCGTCGTCAAACAGGACCACCCCGCCCGGCGCCTCGAAGATCTCGCAGATGCCACATGGGCCGTCAACGACGACCGCTCACTGAGCGGGTACTGGGTGGTCGTGAGGGCTTTCCCGCATCCCGTTCACGCCGTCACAAGTGGTTCCCATCGCAGATCGGCACAGATGGTCGCCGAAGGCCTCGTCGAAGCCGCGGCCATCGATTCCAACCTCATCGACGATCTAGGCGGCGGTCTGCGTGTGGTGCACAGCCTCGGACCAAACCCGATTCAACCTCTGGTGGCAAGCCCGGAGTTGGGCCGAGAACGGATCGCCGACATCGCAGAGTGGCTGATCGCCGCTGACCCGCCCGACCACCTCCGGGCCTTCGTTCCGGTCAGCGACTCCGACTATCCGGACTGATCGGCGGCTGTCAGTATCGTTGCGGCGTGAACGATCCCCGAATGCACCGAGTCCGCATCGAATATCCGACGGAAGCGGTTCTCGACGAGTCGACGGTCGATCCCGACCCGTTCGTGACGTTCGACCATTGGCTACAAGCCGCCATGGACACGGGTATGCAGGAACCCAATGCCATGGCGCTGGCGACTGCGGGTGAGGGCGGAAAGCCGTCGGTTCGTACCGTCCTGCTCAAGGACTTCGATAGCGGTTTCGTCTTCTACACAAACTATCGGTCTCGGAAGGGACGCGAACTCGAATCCAACCCCAACGCCTCACTCTTGTTTCTGTGGCTCCCGCTTTTCCGGCAGATCGAGATCGAAGGGACAGTGGCAAGGGTGTCGGAGGCCGAGGCCGACGAGTACTTCGCATCGCGGCCTCCGGGGGCACGCCTGGGTGCTCACGCTTCTCGTCAAAGCGAGGTGATCCCGGGTCGAAAATGGCTCGAGGACAGGTTCGAGGAGTTGCGCGCCGACCATCCCGACGGCGACCTTCCCAGGCCCTCCGATTGGGGCGGATATCGGCTCACACCCACCGTGTTCGAGTTCTGGCAGGGCAGGGCCAATCGCCTCCACGACCGGATTCGCTACACCCGCTCGGGGGATGGCTGGTCGATCGACCGTCTCTCACCGTGACCCGTACACTCGCCTGATGCGGGTGACTTACCTGGGAACGAGCGGTTCCTATGCGGTGCCCGGGCGTCCCGGGGCCGGGATGTTGATCGAACAGAGCGCCACTCGGGTCTGGTGTGATGCCGGGCCCGGAACCTTCGAGGCACTTCAGCGGTACATCGATCTCGACATGCTCACCGCAGTGGTGGTTTCCCACCAACACTCGGATCACAGCGTTGATCTGATATCTGCGTATCAGAGTTTCGCCCACGGCGCCTCTCCACGTGTGGGATTGCCCCTCTACGCCCCTTCCTCGGTGGCAGAGCGGGTTCTCGCCTTCATCGGCAAGCCGCACTTCCGGGGAATCTTCGACTTTCGACCGGTCGACGACGGAGACTCGGTGGTCATCGGGGACATGTCGGTGACTTTCGCTGCCACCGACCACTCGGTGCCGA
>JBFJTO010000281.1:0-2572 GCA_041625295.1 Acidimicrobiia bacterium
GACGCCGGCCCGGTTGTACCAGGAGCGGTCGAACAACACCATCTCTCCGGCCGCAGGCAGCTGAGCGACATATCTCTGGAAATACCATTGGGTTCGCTCGCGCTCTGTTGGCGCCGGAAGAGCGGCGACCCGGCAGTACCGGGGGTTGAGCGGCTCGCCGATCCGCCGAATCACCCCTCCCTTCCCGGCCGCGTCGCGCCCCTCGAAGAGCACCACGAGTTTCCGTCCCGAGTGGCGGATCCACTCCAGCATGGAGACCAACTCGGTCTGTAATTCGGTCAGAGCCCGCTCGTACTGCTTCTTCTTCAGCTTGGGAGTCGGAGAATCGTCCATCGCTATCACCCTATCCCGCACCGAAGAGCGACAGGACGGAATCAGAGGAAGAAACGATGTGGAAGAAGCTCGTCGAGAGCGTGGGTCCGGTGCTCACCTTCGGCTGTGGCTACCAGGACAGACTCGACGCCGAACTCGGACATGATTTGGCGACAGCGGCCGCACGGATACGCCCCCTCGATGTCCCCGGCATCGATACAAGCCACAGCCACGGATCGAATCCTCCGGGCACCACTGGCCACGGCATGGACGATGGCTGTCGCCTCGGCGCACGTGGAAACCGGATAGGCGGCGTTCTCCACGTTTGCCCCCGTGTACTCGGTGCCGTCCTCGGCCACGGCGACTGCTCCCACCCGAAACTCCGAATAGGGGGCATAAGCGTTCAACGCAGCCGCGCGGGCCCTATCGATAAGACTCATGACGCCTCCAATAGTGCCTCGACGAATGCGTCGGGATCAAAAGCCACGAGATCCTCGACACCTTCGCCCACCCCGATGAACTTCACCGGAATCCCCAACTCCTCTTCGATCGCCACGACGATTCCGCCGCGGGCAGTCCCGTCGAGCTTGGTGAGAACTATCCCGCTCACGCCGGCGGTCTCGAAAAAGCGCTTCGCCTGGATGACGCCGTTTTGACCGGCCGTGGCATCGAGAACCAAGAGCACTTCGGCGATCTCGCCGGCCTCGCGCTCGACAACCTTCTGGATCTTCGCCAGTTCGCTCATCAGGTTCTGCTTGGAATGCAGCCTTCCCGCCGTATCGATGATCACGAAGTCCTTGTGCCGCGAGCGGGCTGCTTGAAAGGCATCGAAAGCTACCGCCGCCGGGTCGGCTCCCTCCTGACCTCCCACCATCTCGACTCCGACCCGGTTGGCCCATGTCATCAACTGGCTGCCCGCTGCTGCCCGGAAAGTATCGGCCGCGCCGAGCAGAGTCGTCGATCCTGTGCCCTCGAGGAAATGAGCCAGCTTGGCTATCGAGGTCGTCTTTCCGGTTCCGTTGACACCGACGACCATCACAACCGACGGAGAGCCGGAGCGACGGATCTGCCGGCTGCCGCTCCCCAATGCGGCGCGCACCTCGATCTTCAGCAGATGGCCGGCCTCTGCCGGCGTGCCGGGTCGAGCCTTCCGGACCCGCTCGACGATCCGTTTTGATGCGACCACGCCCACATCCACTCCGATCAATGCCTCTTCCAGGGTGTCCCAGAAACCGTCGTCCATCGCCCGGCCCGAAAACGCGCCCCGGAGGGCGGCACCGAGGGCCTCCCTCGACAGGGACAGACGGTCTGAGAGTCGGGTCGGCGCGGCCACTTTGGGGCGATGCCAAAACAGCCAGGCCAGGACTCCAACCGCAACGATGGCAGATGCGATGAGCAGGATCAGCAAGGGGTGCATCGATCCGACAGGCTACCCGGGCGAGAGAACCTCGAGGTGGGAAAGAGACTTGGAGACGACCCTGCTCGACCCGCCCGGTTCCATGGTGACGCCGTAGAGGACATCGGCGACTTCCATCGTCTGCTGTTGATGGGTGACGACTATCAGTTGGGCACCGTTGCGGAAAGTCGCCAGAAGACGCAAGAACCTGTGGAGATTGGAGTCGTCGAGAGCAGCTTCGACCTCGTCGAGAAGGTAAAAGGGACTCGGCCGCGACTTGAACACGGCAAACAGAAACGCCAGCGACGCCAGCGAGCGCTCCCCTCCGGATAGCAATGACATCTTGGTGAGTTTCTTCCCCATCGGCTGCGCAACGATCTCGACGGGGCTCGTGAGAGGCTGGTCGCGATCCGTGAGAGCGATTCGGCCTCTCCCTCCCGGAAACAGGACGCCGAAGAACTCGGCAAATGATGCCGATATCTCCTCGAAGGCAGTCGCAAACTGTGAGGAGATCTCGTCGTCGAGCGCCTTGATCACCTTTCCCAACTCTCGAGCCGACTTCTCGAGATCATCCAGCTGGGCCACCAGGAAAGCGTGCCGTTGTTCCAGTTCGTGATATTCCTCTCGGGCCAGCGGGTTGATCGGCCCCATCCGACGAAGCTGGGCCTCGCGCTCGGCGAGCATCCCCGCCAGGTCGTCGCCTTCCGGCCGGGGTTCCGCCTGGGCCTCGTCCTCGCCTGCGTCGAGATCGCGCCGCAGAGCCTCGGCCAGGGCCTCCCTCCTGACCGCGATCTCGGCCAGTTCTATCGATGAGGCCGAGCGGGTCTCCTTGGCGTCGGAAACCTGCCGTGTCAATGCTTGGTA
>JBFJTO010000282.1:0-2540 GCA_041625295.1 Acidimicrobiia bacterium
CGGCGAGTTCGTCACCGCATCGGTCGACCTGACCCTCGTCCACGACATTTTCGCTGCAGATGTGTTTTCCACCTTGATCGCATCTGGGTACGACAAGGTGTTCGATCCCTCGAAGGTGGCTGTCGTGATCGATCATCTGGTACCGGCACCCACTCCCGAAGCGGCCGACATCCACCGGCGTATCCGCGAGTACGTCGCAAGATTGGGGATCTCCACTTTCTATGACGCCGGAGAGGGAATCTGCCACCAGCTGCTTGCCGAACGCGGGCATGTGAAACCGGGGATGCTGATCGTCGGAACCGACTCGCACACCACCACTCACGGTGGGCTGGGAGCAGCCGGGACGGGCATCGGCACCTCAGACATGGTCTACACGATGGCCACCGGAAAACTGTGGTTCCGGGTACCCGAGACGATCCGTTTCGAACTCTCCGGACATCTCGATCCGATGGTGTCGTGGAAGGACGTGATTCTCTTCATTGCCGGCAGGTTCGGCTCCGATGTGGCTCAGTATCGCTCCATCGAATTCGGCGGGCCGGCCGTCTTGGACGCCGACATGGCCGGGCGGCTCAGCGTCTCCAATATGGCAGTCGAGATCGGTGCCAAATTCGGCATGTTCTCTTCGGATCAGGTGACCGACACCTACCTGGCTCCGTTCGGGGGCTGTGATCCATTCGCTGCCGATCCGGGAGCGAATTACGAAGCTGTCCACGAGATCGACCTCACCGAGATCGGGCCCCAGGTTGCCCAGCCCCACGAGGTCGACAATGTCACCGGGATCGAAACCGTTGCGGGCACCAAGATTCACCAGGCCTTTCTCGGCTCTTGCACAAATGGCCGGTTCGAGGATCTCGAGGTCGCGGCCCGCATACTGGCCGGCAAGAAGGTGAAGCCTGGTGTCAGGTTCTTGGTTGCGCCCGCGTCGCGCCAGGTGTTGCAGAGGGCCATGAAGACCGGCGTCTTGGACACTCTCGTCGAGGCGGGAGCCACCGTTCTCCCGCCGGGTTGCGGTCCGTGCTTCGGCGGGCATGGGGGCTTGCTGGGTCCCGGCGAACGCTGCATCGGTAGCCACAATCGAAATTTCATCGCCAGGATGGGAAGCTCCGCGGCTGAGATCTTTCTCGGTTCCCCGGCGACCGTCGCCGCATCGGCACTGACCGGAGAAATCACCGACCCAAGGGGGGATTCCCATGCCTGAGGGCAGAGTCTGGCTTTTCGGACACGACGTCAGCACCGATGTTCTCTCGCCCGGTGGTTTTGCCGTGGATCCGGTCGAGATACGGATGCAACATTGCCTCGAGTCTCTGAACCCGAAGTTTCCGACCGAGGTCGCAGCCGGTGACGTTGTGGTCGCAGGACGCAACTTTGGGTGCGGATCGAGCCGGGAGACTGCGCCCGAGAACCTCAAAGCTCTCGGAGTCGGGTGCGTTGTGGTCGAGTCGGTAGCCAGGATCTTCTTGCGCAACGCGATCGCGATCGGTCTTCCCGTCCTCGTGTGCCGGGGGGCTCACGACGCTTTCGCCGACGGTGACCGAATCGCGGTTGACCTGGGTACGGGCACCGTCACCAACCCGACCACAGGAGCGACATTGAGTGGTGAGTCGCTGCCCGCGGAGATGCGGGAGATAATCGATGCCGGTGGAATCCTGGCACTGCTAGCCCGGGGTTGATCCCTGGTTGCACTCGCGGACGGTTGACCATACAGTCAGCTTCGAGCCGCATCGGGAGCATCGTTTGACTGAATACGTCGATCGCGTCACCGATCTTCTCGACGCGCTGGGCCGGACGGCTGATGCCATGGTGGCCGTCGATAGCTCGCTCAAAATCGTCGGATGGAACAACGCTGCGACAGATCTTCTCGGCTATACGGCCGACGAGGTGGCGTTGATGACTTGCCACCAGGCGCTCGGGTGGAGCGACCGCAGCGGGAACCCGGTCTGTGGACCCGATTGCCCATCGTGTGAGGTCGGACCCCCCGACGAGGTGATCGCCACCAGAGAAGTATTGGGGCGAACAGCTCAGGGCAAGAAGGTGTGGCTCAATGTCACGAGCGTCGTCCCGCCACCGGACATGCGCGACGAATGCCGGATCGTCCACTTGATCAGAGAGGTGGCGTTGCCGCCCGAACTCGAGAGACTGATCGCCGAGCGTCTGGCCCCGCCGGCAGCCGAACCAGATACGGAGGCGACACAGAAGCTGAAGTCGCTGACCCCCAGGGAAGCACAGATCCTCACGCTCTTGACAGAGGGGTTCGATGGAAACGCCATCGCTGCCAAGCTGTTTCTCTCCAAGGCAACGGTCCGGAACCATCTGCAGCACATCCTCGGAAAACTCGATGTTCACAGCCGGGTCGAGGCCGTGGCGTTTGCCCTTCGCAACCAGGCTTAGAGCCGCTTCAAGAACCAGACGGTCTCTTCGATCATCCTCTCGCGGGCGCTGATGTGGAGCTGGTGTCCGTGTCCTTCGATTGGGACTCGCTGGGCCAGCGATCCCAGCCGCGAACAGACGGTGTCCAGTTGGCGCGTGGTCCCGTACTCGTC
>JBFJTO010000283.1:0-2536 GCA_041625295.1 Acidimicrobiia bacterium
CCCTTCGGGCCACCTCCCCCAACACTCGGCCCCAAAGCGGCCCTCGCGAGGGGAGGAAAAGAACCGGATTCTCCCCCCTCGAGCGAAGCGAGTACGTCTCCCCCCTCGAGCGAAGCGAGTTTGGGGGGAGTACGCCGAAGGCGGGAGGGGGGTGAGGCTCGCTGTGCGAGCCGATCAGGGGAGTACGCCGAAGGCGGGAGGGGGGCGATTACACCGGGGGCTCTCCGGTGTCGCGCAGGGACGCCACCCAGTTCTCGATCGTCGACAGCACTCCGTGGATGTTCCCGGCGACCTCGGCGTTCGTGAATCTCAGAACAGTGAATCCTTGGTTTTCGATCTGCCTGGTCCTTTCGGTCTCGTCGCGCCAGTCGTGGGACTTGTCGTCAACCTCGACGGCGAGCTTCGGTTCTAGGCATGCAAAGTCAGCGATCCAGGGCCCGATGGGTACCTGCCTACGAAACCTTGCCCCTGCTCCATTTGCCTTGAGACCATCCCAAAGGCGGCGTTCAAACACGGTCATGTCAAGACGGTGAGCACGAGCTCTCTGCCCGGCAAGCCAAGAGTGTCGGGGTCGGGCCACCCGCTGAAGTTCGCGCAGAGACGGGCGCGATGGAAGCCCTTTGCTGTCAGGTCCCCTCGAGCGAAGCGAGTTTGTAGGTGTGCCCCCTCGGGTCCGACTGACAATCTCTTAGCTCTAGTCCGCCTGTCCTTGTAGAGTGTCTACGACCAAACCAGGCGAACGGTGTATCAATGTCTCAGATTCTCAGTATCAAGTCGAACAGGCCCACCAAGGCCGTGACCCTCACCGAGGGCGCCATCACCAAGGTGCGCGACCTAGTGACGGCCGAAGGTGATCCTTCACTGGCCCTGCGAGTGGCGGTTCGCGCCGGTGGCTGCTCAGGATTCTCGTATGAGATGTATTTCGACAATGAGGTCGAAGACGGCGATGTCGTCGAGCAGTTCGATGACGTTCGCGTCGTCGTCGATCCGGCTTCACTGGTCCACATTCAGGGGTCGACGCTCGACTACAAGGACGGGCTCATGGGTGCCGGATTCGCAATCAGCAACCCCAATGTGACCCAGTCCTGTGGGTGCGGCAACAGCTTCTCCTGACGACCTGAATCTCTGTCGATCCGAGGCGGGCCTGCGGGCCCGTCTCTTGCATTGGCAGGTAGCCTCATCTCATACGAACATAGGAGTCACCGGTGCCGAAGACCGTCCCGCATCTGGCCAGCGCCCCCAAGCCCCTGGCCCCGTACTCAATCGCAACCGAGGCCAACGGTTTCGTCTTCATTTCCGGCCAGGTTGCCGTTGATCCAACTGGCGGGCCCACGCCCGAATCGGTCACCGACCAGGCAGCCTTGTTGATGGACAACATCGGGCGAATCCTCACCGACCTGGGTTTGGGATTCTCCGATGTGGTCAAGACAACGATCTTTCTGGCAGATGTCGCCGACTTTGCGGCCGTGAACGGTGTCTACGGTGGATTCTTCGACGGCGCACCACCGGCCCGATCCACGATCCAGGCCGGAGCTCTGCCACTGCCTCAATTCAAAGTCGAAATCGAGCTCATCGCAGCTCGTTAGGGGGAAGGAAACCAATGAACGTCGACGAGATCTTCGGGGCGCTGGGTCTCGAAGAGAAGAACCCGGGTGCTTTTGCGGGTAGATGGATCTCAACCACCGGCGAGCCGCTGGAGGTATTCAACCCCACCACCGGGGAGCTGTTGGCCACCGTCGTCCAGGCAAGCGAGGACGAGTACGAGCAGGTGATCGCCAGCTCGGTCGAGACATTTGATCGCTGGCGGATGCTTCCGGCACCCAAGCGCGGCGAGTACGTGAGGCTTCTTGGCCAAGAACTGCGCAAGCACAAGGCTGAACTGGGCGCTTTGGTTTCGCTCGAAATGGGCAAGATCCTCGCCGAAGGCCTGGGCGAAGTGCAGGAGATGATCGACATCTGCGACTTCTCCGTCGGCCTCTCCCGACAGCTCTATGGGCTAACCATCGCCTCGGAACGCCCGATGCACAGGATGTATGAGCAGTGGCATCCACTCGGTCCGGTCGGCGTGGTCAGCGCGTTCAACTTTCCGGTGGCGGTGTGGTCGTGGAATGCCGCCATCGCGGCGGTGTGCGGGGACTCGGTGGTGTGGAAGCCGTCCGGTCAGACACCGCTGACAGCGATCGCAGTCACCCGCATTGCCCAACGGGTCATGGACGGAACCGGTTTCGAAGGCGTCTTCAACCTGTTCGTGGGTCCGGGTCGGACGCTCGGCGACCGGATGGCGAACGACAGCCGCGTGCCCTTGATCTCGGCGACGGGATCGTGCGCCATGGGACGTATTCTCGCCCCCGCGGTCCAGAAACGCTTCGGTCGAACCATCCTCGAACTGGGCGGCAACAACGCCATCATTGTCATGGACGACGCCGATCTGGACCTGGCAGTTCGCGCGGTCTTGTTCTCGGCGGTGGGTACCGCCGGCCAGAGGTGCACCTCGCTGCGCCGGTTGCTGCTGCACAAACCCATCTCAGCCGAGTTC
>JBFJTO010000284.1:0-2529 GCA_041625295.1 Acidimicrobiia bacterium
CGAGGCTTTCGGGACCATCGGCGTCCGCTTCGAGGGATCGACCCACGAGATCACCACCTTCCGATCCGAGGTCTACCGGGAAGAGTCCCGTAAGCCCAGGGTCACCTACTCGGACACCATCGAAGAGGATTTGTCCCGGCGCGACTTCACCGTGAACGCCATGGCGATCAGGCTTCCCGGTGCCGAGATCTTCGATCCACACGGCGGGCTCTCGGACCTCGCCCGCCGGTTGTTGAGAACTCCTATCGACCCCCACGTGTCGTTCTCCGACGACCCGCTGCGGATGCTTCGCCTCTACAGGTTTCAGGCCACGCTCGACTTCGAGGCCGACGCCGGGGCGGAGACCGCGGTCCGCGAGATGGCCGAGAGGATGAGAATCGTGAGTCCGGAGAGAATCCGCGACGAATTCTCGAAACTGATCACGGCTCCCTCACCGGCATCAGCTCTGGAATCTCTCGTGGAATCCGGTCTGCTCGAAGTTTTCATCCCCGAGTTTTCCCGACTGGCGATGGCACAGGATCCGGTGCATAGGCACAAAGATGTGCTGGGCCACACCATCGCCGTCGCCGACAAGGCGTCACCGGATCTTGTGCTGAGGCTCGCCGCTCTCTTCCATGACATCGGAAAGCCCGACACGAGAGAGTTCGGCCCCGACGGCGTCACCTTCCACCATCACGAAGTGGTCGGGTCCCGGATGGCGAGAAGCCGTCTCAAAGAGATGCGTTACCCAAAGGACGTCGTCGAAGATGTGCGAAAACTGGTGTTTCTCCATCTGCGGCCACACACCCTCAAGATGGGTTGGACCGATTCGGCGGTTCGTCGCTACGTCAGGGACGCTGGACCGCTCTTGGAGCGGTTGAACGAGTTGGTTCGCTGCGACGTGACCACGGCCAACGAAAACAGAGCTCGCCGTATCCAGGCCCGTATCGACGAGCTCGAGGTCCGGATCGAGGAACTCGCCAAGCAGGAGCAACTCGACGCTCTTCGACCTCCGATCGATGGCCACGCAGTGATGGCTTATCTCGGGGTTCCGCCCGGTCCATTGGTCGGCTCGGTCATGGATGCCCTGTTGGAGAAGCGGATCGAGGACGGCCCATACTCCGATGCCGATGCCTACTCCCTGGTTCGCGAGATGGCCCTGGCTGCCGGAGTGGCAGATCCCGGCCCCTGGGCGTGAGGAGACTCGTTCTAGCTTTGTCGGTGTTGGCTGCGGCTTGCACCCCGGCCCAGACTCCACCGTCGTCTCCTTCTTCATCTCCACCCGCGCCGCCGGCTTCGATCGTCAACCCACAGCCGGGGTCTTCGGGGATCGGTGACCGGATGCTCCCCTACGCAGGGAACGGCGGATACGACGTCGCCGCCTACCGGATCGATCTGAACGTGGACATGGAGTCGGGAGCCATTCAGGCGGAGGCGACGATCGATGCCAACGCCCTGATCGACCTGAGCCAGTTCAACCTCGATCTGGCCGGTCTCGAAGTCGAAGACGTGACGGTGACGAGCGAAGCCGGGAGTGGCCCGGCGGAGTGGCACCGGGAGCGACGGGAGTTGGTGATCGACCCGGAACCGTTGATACCGCTCGGGACCCGGTTCTCCGTGGTCGTCACCTACTCGGGTGTGCCCGAGACGGTGGCGGCGGATGCCGCTCCCTTCGCACCGGGATGGATTCGCAGCGCCGACCAGGTTTTCGTCTTCTCGGAACCTGACGGTGCCCAGAGTTGGTTCCCATGCAACGACCATCCCAGTGATCGGGCGCCCATGGACCTGAGCGTGACGGTCGCAATCGGTTGGGACGTTGTCTCGGGGGGAGTCCTGACTGGGACCACCGATGGCGGCGACGGATCCGTCACCTACCACTGGAGCATGACAGACCCGGTCGCACCCTATCTGGTGCCCCTGGCCATCGGGCGGTTCGATTCCCGGGTGGAAACGGGGCCGGGTATGCCGATCACGACCTGGTTTCCAGAAGGCACGCCTGCGAGCGACCTGGAACCATTCACGCACCAGGGTGAGATGATCGCTCTGTTCTCCGATCTTTTCGGGCCCTATCCGATGGCAACGGCGGGGGCGCTGGTTGTCGATTCGGCGATGAGGGCGGCGCTCGAGACGCAGACCATTCCCACCTACACCACGACCTCGGCGGCCTGGGGAGAAGCAGCGATCTCCCACGAACTGGCGCATCAATGGTTCGGCGACGCGATCACACTTGGTCAGTGGGACGACGTTTGGCTGAATGAAGGCTTCGCCACGCTGGCGCAATGGATCTGGCACGGACATCGAGCAGGGGTCGCGGCCTACGACACGGAAGTGGCCACGGCATTCGCGACCATTTCGGGGGCATCGCTTCTCGCGTCGGGAATCGGCGAGCAAGAGGCGGCTCGCAGGGCAAGGGAGAGCTATCCGCCCCCCGATCATCCCCGCAGTGGCGATCTCTTCAATCCATCCGTCTACCTCAGGGGCGCCCTGGCTCTGGTCGCTCTCAGAGACTCGGTCGGCGATGAGCGGTTCTTCGAGTTCCTGCGCACCTAC
>JBFJTO010000285.1:0-2508 GCA_041625295.1 Acidimicrobiia bacterium
GGGCCTAACCGGTGCGATCTTTGCTTACAGCGAAGGGTTCGTCAGCCCCACCACCTTCGGATTCGGCCACATCGACATCCGTGTCCTCGTGATGCTGGGTTTCGGAGGCATCGGAACGCTTCTCGGCCCCGTTGTCGGGGCGGTCACCTTCACGATTCTCGACGAGCTGATGGTCCCGTTCGGACAACTCAGAGTTGTCTCTCATGGGGTTCTGATCGTCGCCCTCTTTCTTGGCTTCCGACGGGGATTGATCCCTACCCTCCAGTCGATGTTCAGACGCCGAGCGAAACGAAAAGCCGAGGCGCAGGCCGGCCCCTTGAGCACACGAGACTCCGAAGGTTGACCTAGGTCAAGGACCGCACCGCTGCAGCAAAAGCTTCCGGCACCCGCATGGGCCGACCGTGGAGATTGGTGAAGGCCGCCTTCACCTCGAGCGAGACCAGGAGTTCGCCGGCGCGGGTGGCCTTCTGCCGCCACGTCGTCGTCGCCCTGGCGACCTCGCCGACCTCCGTGGTTATCTCGATGCGATCGTGCAGCTGAGCCGATCGATGGAATGACGCCTTGACCTCGACGAGAACCAGTTGAATCCCGGCCTCCATCATCTCGTTCATGCCAAAGCCCATTTCCTCGAGGAGCTCCACGCGAGCAGATTCGAAGTAGGTGAAGTAGCGGGCATGGTTCACATGGTTGTAGGGGTCGAGGTCCCCGAATCGGACGATGACTTCGGTCTTCATGCTCCGATGGTGCCACGCCGGCCCCGGGATGGCTGCCAACACCTACCCTGAGCTCATGCGAGCATGGCAACTTCACGAAGCCGGCGGTCCAGAGTCTTTTCGTCTAGACGACATCGAGACACCAGAACCGGGAGCGGGCGAGGTGAGAATCCGTCTGAAGATCTCCGCCCTCAACCATCTCGATCTCTGGGTGTCCCGGGGCCTGCCGGCTCCAAAACACTTTCCGGCAATTCTCGGTGCCGACGGGGCCGGGGTGGTTTCGGCAATCGGCGCCCACGTTGAGGGAATCTCCATTGGCGATGAGGTGATCGCCAACCCTTCGACTTCGTGCGGCGTGTGCCGTCCGTGCCTGGCCGGTGACATCGTCTACTGCCGCAGGTACGCGATTCTCGGCGAGCACCGGACGGGAACCCTTGCCGAAGAAGTCGTGGTCCCGGCCGTCAACGCCATTCCCAAACCTGCCGACCTGGATTGGGAGACCGCAGGATCCTTTGGGCTGGCAACCGGAACTGCCTATCGAATGCTCAAGCGTGCCCGCCTCGCCAGTGGGGAGACTCTTCTTGTGGCCGGTATCGGCGGCGGAGTGTCCAGCGCGGCGATGTTGATCGGCAAGGCCATGGGGGCACGGGTGTTCGTGACCAGCCGCCACGACTCGAAGATCGCCTGGGCCGTCGCCCACGGAGCGGAGGCCGGTTTCGACTCTTCAGGCGCCTTTTCGAAGGATCTGAAGGCCGCAGCCGGGTCGGCCGACGTCGTGGTCGAGAACGTTGGCCCGGCAACTTGGGACCAGTCGATCCGGAGCCTCGGATACGGGGGGCGCGTCGTGGTGTGCGGCAGCACCAGCGGAACCAAAGTGGAATTGACCGTCCCGGTGGTCTTCTTCAAGCAGCTGGAGATTCTCGGATCCACCATGTTCACTCACAGGGAGTTCGACGAGACCCTGGCATTGGTGGCGTCGGGGGCGGTCCGACCGCCGGTGGATCAGGTATTTGCCGTTGAGGATCTCCCCGTTGCGCTTGCCCGCATGGATGCCGGCGATCAGCTCGGCAAGCTGGCCATCGCCTGGTAGCCGGGCGAATACGGCGCCCGCCCGGGGGCCTATACTTCCCGGGCCGAGTCCGGCTTTTGGCCGGACTCCTTCATCACGGGGGCGTGGTGAAGCCTGGAGTTCACGCCGGCCTGTCAAGCCGGAGATCGCGGGTTCAAATCCCGTCGCTCCCGCCGCACGTTCAGGATCTTTCGAGATCCTGTTCGTGGGATGGTCAGGTAGCTCAGTCGGTAGAGCGCCGGTCTGAAAAACCGGAGGTCGACGGATCGACGCCGTCCCTGACCACCGACGAAATCGTCAATGTTGACAGGGGATTTTGGGTGTCAGGGCTTGAGCCCGACAACCCTCGAAAACCCCCCAGGACGCGCATAGGACGCGTTTCCTGCGGCCCACACCTCCTCGAGGTGCCCGGCAACGGCCTCGAGATCATCGGTGAAGAGATGGGCATATGGGTCGAGAGTCTGGGTGGCAGTGGCATGCCCAAGGTGACGTTGCACGGCCTTCACATTCGCTCCGGCGGACACGAGAAGCGAGGCAGCGGTGTGACGCAAGTCGTGAATTCTCAGTCCTTCAGGCATGCCTGACACCTCGCAGGCGAGACGCCAAACCCGACGTCGCCAGTTGGAGCCTCGCAGCGGCTCTCCCTCTGGTGAGGTGAACACGAGCGCCTCCGAATCCTCGACCACGCGTTCTGCGAGATGTGCGGCGAGAGCATCACGCAGGAAC
>JBFJTO010000286.1:0-2506 GCA_041625295.1 Acidimicrobiia bacterium
AATCGTGCGAGGAGGTGCCGGCGCATCGGGAAGAATCTCGGGTAGAGGAGCCCGACCATCGGCGCCCCGGGGTTTCAGACCGTACGCGATGAGAATCCGGCGTATCTCTTCGAGAACGGCCTGTTCTTCCGCGCCATCGCTGAGGCGCACCCTGATACCTTCGAGCCCGTCTTCGCCCAGCTCAACCGTTATCCCCTGAATGCCCTCGACTCCGCGGAGTTTGTCCTCGAGACCCGTCATATTCGGATCGAGCGCTGTACGCGCCGCCACTTCAGATACTCCTCCAGATCGTCCTCACGGATGGCAGCCTGTTTCGAGCCGTATGCGGTCTCGATCCGCCATTCGATGTGTGGTGTGGACGGTACGGGAAGAAACGGAGGACGACGCCACCATCCGCGGCGTCGGTGAGCCCACGCGGCACCAACAGCCTCGCGCCAGCACGCCGGCTGCATCAGGACCGCGTCTAGATACGCACTCCATTTCATCGCCCCATCCTCGGTCACGAATGACCTCCCGGCGCTCAGGTTACTCGGAGTTTGCTTCGACACCAGGGTTAGAGTCAGTCGAGATTTCACACAGGAGTTTGGGTGGAAAGAGCAAGCAGAGAACAGATCGAGAGCTTCTCGAGAAGCTTTGATTCGGTGGCCTCGAACGTCGAGAAGGTCATCCAGGGGAAACGGTCCGTTATCAACGATGTACTGATCTGTCTCGTTGCCGAAGGGCACGTATTGGTCGAGGACGTTCCCGGGGTGGGCAAGACCCTCCTGGCCAAGTCGATCGCACGATCCATCGACTGCGTTTTCAACCGCATCCAGTTCACTCCCGACCTCTTGCCTTCCGACGTGACGGGTGTCTCGGTCTGGGACCGACAACAGAGCGAATTCACGTTCAAGAAGGGTGCAATCTTCGCCAACATCGTGGTCGGCGACGAGATCAACCGTGCCAGTCCCAAAACTCAGGCTGCACTTCTGGAAGCGATGGAAGAGCGTCAGGTGACGGTCGACGGAGTCACCAGGCCGCTCCCTCCGCCCTTCATGGTGCTGGCCACTCAGAACCCTCTCGAACACGAGGGCACCTATCCCCTACCCGAGGCGCAACTCGATCGTTTCATGATGCGCCTGCGCATCGGGTATCCGGCGGTGGACAAGGAACTCGAGATGCTGGATACCCATGGGGTCAGATCAACGTTTCTCGACCTCGAACCGGTCATCTCCGGCGAAGAAGTCGTCGAGCTCATCGACACCGCTCGCCACGTGTTCGTGGCTCCATCCGTCAAGCGCTACATCATCGACCTCGTGACGGCCACCCGGCGACACGGCGAGGTACTACTGGGATCCTCGCCGAGGTCGGCGTTGTATCTGCAACGCCTGGCCAGAGCCCGGGCAGCCAGCGAGGTCCGCGAGTTCGTCACGCCCGACGATGTCAAAGCGCTGGCGATTCCCGTCCTCACCCACCGCATGGCGCTGCGACCGGAAGCGCAGATGAGGGGAATCACCGTTGAAGAGGTCCTTGAGTCGGTTCTCAGAAACCTGAGAGTTCCAGAGAGCACCAGGGTCGCCACCTGATGCTCACCGATCGCGGATGGGCGGTTCTCGGAGGGGGAATCGCCCTCGCGATACTGTGGGTGATCCTGGGCGAGATCGAGCTTCTCGGTGCATCCGTGATCCTGTTGTCGGCAACCGGCCTCGCCCTCGTGTATGTGCGCACCTCCCGGCAACCGCTGGAAGTGTCCCGCCACCTGTCGCCAGGCCATGTTCACGAGGGAGACAAAGCGTTCGTCGAGGTTTCGATGACCAACCCGGGAAGGCGCCCGATCGGCAACCTCACCGTCCGAGACACCGTCGGGGCGCTCGGCTCCGCCGAGTTCGATGTCGGGTGGCTCCCGGCCGGTCATCCCGTCCACATCGACTATCAGATCGTGTGCCGGCCCCGGGGCGCCTACCGGGTTGGGCCGATCGAAGTTTCTATCTCGGATCCAGCCCGCTTGGCGGCCTCAGCTACGAGCACCGGCGCCGTCGACCGCTTGATCGTCTTCCCGGCCGTGGAGGATCTCAAAGGATTCCCGGTCATCCAGGGCAAGGACCCGGCCATGTTTGCCTCACGCCCTGACCATTCTCAGCGCGGCGGCGAAGACTTCTACACGCTTCGCGAGTATGTCCAGGGCGACGATCTTCGCCTTGTGCATTGGCCGTCGTCCGCAAAACGAGACGACCTGATGATCCGTCAACTCGAGACGCCCTGGCAGTCGCGGGCTCTGGTGATGCTCGACCCGAGGGCGCATGCCTACGAGAACGCGGCCTGCTTCGAGAAGGCTGTGAAGGGCGCGGCCTCGGTGGTGAGACACCTGGCACGATCTGGCTTCGACGCCGAACTGTGGGCCGGTGGAGCTACGAGCATCCGGCTCGAGCTGTACACCGAAGCCATGGAGCAGCTGGCAATCGTCGAGCGCGTCGACCGCCTGGACATGCGGACGGTGGCGGCGCGGATTCAGCGGACCGGCCGGGGC
>JBFJTO010000287.1:0-2495 GCA_041625295.1 Acidimicrobiia bacterium
ACCCGGTCATCGAAGCGGACTCCCACCGCTATGAGCAGGTCGGCCTTTTGGATGGCCGTGATCGCCGTGAAGGTGCCGTGCATTCCCGGCATGCCCATTGCCAGGGGATGTGAGTCGGGGAAAGCTCCTCTCCCCATCAGCGTTGTGGTCACCGGTACGTTGGTGGCTTCGGCGAGCCGTCGTAGCTGGTCGGAGGCGCCGGCCTTGATGATTCCCCCTCCGACGTAGAGAACCGGTCTGGAGGACGCGGCGATCTTGGCGACCGCATCGCGAACCCGCATCGGGTGGCCCTCGAGCGTGGGGCGGTATCCGGGAAGGTTCAACTCGGTGGGTTCATGCCACTCCGCCCTGGCATTCAGGACGTCTTTGGGCAGATCGATGAGCACAGGGCCGGGCCGACCCGTCGATGCGATATGGAAGGCCTGATGCACAACCTCGGGAATGTCCGCGGCGTCGGTCACGAAGTAGTTGTGCTTGGTCGCGGGCATGGTTATTCCGGTTGTGTATGCCTCCTGAAAGGCATCGTTCCCGACCGACGTCGTGGGCACCTGCCCGGTGATCGCCACCAGAGGCACGGAGTCGATGAGGGCGTCGGCCAGGGGAGTGACGAGATTGGTCGCGCCGGGTCCAGAGGTGGCGATGCAAACGCCCACCTTGCCGGTGGCCCAGGCGTAGCCCTCGGCCATGTGGCCTGCTCCCTGTTCATGCCGGGCGAGGATGTGGCGAATGGAGCTGTCCAGGAGCGGGTCGTAGGCCGGGAGGATCGCGCCGCCCGGAACACCGAATACTACCTCTACACCTTCGTGTTCGAGTGCTGCGATGAGGGCGTTTGCTCCGGTCGAGTTGGTCATGGTGTGCTCCGCTGGGTGTCAATAAGAAGACCCTCCCGTTGGGGAGGGTCGAGGTCGCGCCCACGCCGAAAGCGGCGTGTGCGCTATCCGAGTACGAGGATGACGTGTTTCATCGGAGGCCGAGTATGCCGATCCAACCGTCGGTCGTCAACCTTTCTGTGGGCGACGGTGATTCTTGTCACACCCGCTCGATACGTTCGTTACATGATCATCGATTGTGACGGATGCAGGATGAGAGACACGAGCGCTTGTGACGATTGTGTCGTCTCGGTGCTCATCGGTGGCGGTCCCATGGCTCTCGACCATGAGGAGACCATGGCGCTCGGTCACCTGGCCGAGGCCGGTCTCGTCCCGCGGCTTCGGCTGGTCCGAAACGGCGACCCGGAGCCGAGGCGGGCCATCGGCTGAGAGTTCGACGGTGTCGTATCGTCCCCACGATGGCGGATCTGACCGAACGCATTCTGAGCAGGGGACTCGAAGCTGGCCTGGATCGGATCGGTGTGTGTTCGTCGGATCCGTTCCCCGGGGTGCGGGCCGATCTCGCGTCGAGAAAGGCGGCCGGACTCTCCTCGACCCTGGGTTTCACCTACGCGCGTCCCAATGTGGCATCGGTACCTCGGGCCACGTTCCCGTGGGCTTCGACCCTGGTTGTGGCCGGAGTCGCCTACATGCCCGCCGCCGGTGATCCGGGCCCATCAATGCCGGGAACCGGACGCATCGCCCGCTTCGCCGAATCCGACTTCTATCAACCGCTCCGTCACGGCCTGGAGCAGGTGGCGGCAGCTCTCGAGTCTGATGGCTACCGCGGCGAAGTGATGGCAGACGATGGCCGCCTGGTCGACCGGGCGGTGGCGCATCGTGCTGGCATTGGCTGGTGGGGAAAGAACACCATGATTCTCGCTCCAGACGTGGGCCCCTGGATGCTGCTGGGTTCAGTGCTGACCGACGCTCCGCTGACGTTGTCCGTGCCCATGAAGCGCGACTGTGGAAGCTGCGAGGCGTGCCTTCCCGCGTGTCCAACCGGTGCTCTGGTGGCGCCGGGTGTTCTCGACGCCCGCCGCTGTCTGGCGGCGATCGTCCAGCTTCCCGGTGACATCCCGATCGAGTTTCGGGCCGCGATGGGTGATCGGGTCTACGGGTGTGACGAGTGCCTGGATGTGTGCCCACCGGGCAAGCGCCGCCTGACTGGAGAACGAGGAGGTGCGGGCCGGGTCGATCTGGTCGACATTCTCACGTCGAGTCCCGATGAGCTCGCGGCGCGCTTCGAACGGTTCTACATCCCGGGGAGGGATGGCCGCTATTTGCAGCGAAATGCCATCGTGGCTCTCGGAAACTCCGGTGACGAACGGCATGTGACCGTCTTGGGTGGTTTTCTCGAATCCGATCCCATGCTTGCCCGCCATGCGGCCTGGGCGCTGGGGCGGATCGGCGGTGACGCGGCCAGAGAGGCTCTGAGAACAGCGACTCCCAGCGCTCACACCGAAGCCGAGATCTCGCTGGCGTTGGCGGCGCTCGACCCGAGCGGGAAGTAGGCAAGTTTGCAATAGTCGGCGACCATCCGATGCGTGGAGTAGGCCAACAGTGAGGAAACCATGGACTCTTTCATGCGCCGTATCCACTCTGTCGGCAAACCGTCCCGGTCAC
>JBFJTO010000288.1:0-2494 GCA_041625295.1 Acidimicrobiia bacterium
ACGTTGGAAGCCTCTACCACGACGATGTCATCGACGAGGCCGACAAACGCCGTGGGGCGCGGAGCGCAAACGCAAACTGGTCAAACACGCTTGCAATCCTTGCCGGCGACTTCTTGATGGCCCGTGCCTCGGAGACCGCGGCCACCCACCTTTCTCCGGAGTCCGTGCGGCTTCTCGCCGCCACGTATGCGGAGTTGGTCGAGGGACAGACTCGCGAGTTACAGATCGATTTCGACCTCGATCACGACATCGGAGCCTACGAAAAGGTCATCTATCAGAAGACCGCCAGCCTGATCCGCACCTCGGCCCGGCTGGGCGCCATGGCCGCCGACGCCGATGACCAGACCACCGAGGCACTCAGCACCTGGGCAGCCGAGGTCGGGATGGTTTTTCAAATCGCCGACGACGCCCTGGACCTCGTCGCCACCACCGAGGAGCTCGGAAAACCGGCCGGGAGCGACATCCGGGAAGGAAAGTTCACATTGCCCGTGCTGTTGGCCTTGTCCGGTCCGCGGGGCGACGAGGTCAGATCTCTATTGGCGCACCGCCCCTACACCGATGACGTGATATCCCGCGTGATCCACATCGTTCGAACGGGCGGGTTTGTCGATGTGTCACTGGACGAAGCCAGACGGCGAATCGGACTCGCGGACAAGGCATTGGGCATGCTCCCCGACAACGAAACCCGTTCCGTGCTCTCGGCCCTCGGAGAGTTTCTGGTAGCCAGAGTGGGCCAAGCCGAGACTATCTAGTCGGCCAATGGCCGCATCGTCGGGAAGAGGATGACCTCGCGGATGTGAGTTTGGTCGGCGAGAAGCATCACCAGGCGATCGATACCCAGCCCCAGTCCGCCTGTGGGGGGAAGGCCGTACTCGAGAGCCATGATGAAGTCCTCGTCGAACGGATGTGCTTCCTGGTCCGATGCCGCCTTTGCAAGGGCCTGGGATTCAAACCGGCGCCGTTGATCGACGGGATCGTTGAGCTCCGAGAAGGCGTCGGCGTACTCCTGGCCTGCGATGTAGAGCTCGAATCGCTCGGTCAAGCCCGGTGAGTCCCGGTGCCCTCTCGCCAGCGGTGAGATCTCGACCGGGTGGTCGAGAACAAAGGTGGGCTCCCACAGCTCATGCTGCACCAGATCGTCGAAAAGGGCTTCGATGATCTTGCCCGCTCCCCACGAAGCCTCGAAGGCCACATCGCGGGATGTGGCTGCCTCCCTCAGCGAGTCGACGGGGCCGTTCACGTCCACGTCGGCACCTATCGCCTCGGATACGAGATCGACCATGCGAACCCGCCGGAACGGAGGCTTCAAATCCAGCGGACGACCCTTGTATGTGAGTGAGGTCGTCCCCACCGCCGCACGCGCGACCGCGGGAAGCACCTCTTCGAGAAGCTGCATGACGTCGGTGTAATCGGCGAGCGCCTGATACGACTCGAGCGTCGTGAACTCGGGATTGTGCGTCGAGTCGATGCCTTCGTTGCGGAAGATACGCCCGATCTCGAACACCCGCTCGAGACCACCGACCACGAGCCTCTTCAAGTGCAGTTCGGTGGCGATCCGCAGATACATCGGGATGTCCAGAGCGTTGTGGTGGGTCTCGAAAGGCTTGGCGATCGCTCCCCCGGGTTCGGCCTGCAACACCGGGGTCTCGACCTCGATGAAACCCCTTGCCTCGAACTGCCGCCGCAACTCGCCGACCACCTTGGAGCGCAGCATCGCCAGTTGACGTGCCTCGGGATTCATCATCAGGTCGATGTAACGGCGCCGGGACCGAAGCTCGACGTCTTGAAGGCCGTGCCACTTCTCGGGAAGCGGCCGGATCGCCTTGGCAAGCAGCTGAAACGACTCGACCTTGACGCTCAGCTCACCCTTCTTCGTGGTCATGATCGCCCCGGACGCGCCCACCCAGTCGCCGGCATCGAGTGCGGAGAAGTTCTCCATCACCTCGGGAGCCAGATCTGCAGCCGAAGCAAACAGTTGGATCGAACCACTCCAGTCCTCGATGGTTGCGAAGATCAGCTTTCCAAAGCTGCGTTGGAGCATCACCCGGCCCGCCACAGAGACCACCTCTTCGGTGACGACTCCCGCGGGCAGATCACCAAAAGCCTCGTGAAGCGCCGATGCCATGTGCGACCTGTCGAATCGAACTGGATAGGGATCGAAACCGGCCTGGCGCCAGTTCTCGATCTTTGCGGTCCGAGCACTGATGAGGGGATGTTCGTCTGAGGTCATGACGCGTTGACTTTGGACTGGCGGACGGGACCGTTCAAATCGAGTTCCTCTCGAAGACGAGGCGTAGTCCCCGAAGGGTCAGGTTCGAATCTGTCTCTGTGATCGTCGCGGAGAGCGGTGCCAGCACACTCGCCAGGCCACCGGTGGCGACCACGGGTGCATCCGGACAGCGGGCCTCCACCTTGACCTTTGCGACCAATCCGTCGACCAGGGCCACAAAACCGTGAACCAGGCCGGATTGGATCGCCTCGACGGTGCTCTTTC
>JBFJTO010000289.1:0-2487 GCA_041625295.1 Acidimicrobiia bacterium
CCGCGCAAACCGGTTCTTGGCGAGTGTGTAACTCACCGACTTTGCATACGTGGGCTCATCGATCACGCCCGAAAATGGCTCGGGCACCGCGTTTGCGTTGGCGAGCACATGGCCGCGGTTCAACTGTGACAACCACAACGAAACCGCCCATCTGGCAACGATCAAACCGGCGACCAACCACGCGATCATGACGAACAATCTATCTCCCGCCCACCGCAGCGGCGAAGGCCTCGTGCACGTTGTCGACGGTCACCAGCGTCCCGCCGTGAGTGAGGGTCGAACGGGGAAAAGAGCGCCGCACGATGCGACGCCGCCACCACGCCACCACAACCACGACACCGCCAACGCCTGCGCCAAACGGCGACCATGTGGCCGCAGCCCAGGCCGAGGCACCGACGCCCAAGAACCCGATCAGCAAGAACGCCGACCACATGCGACGCGCCGTCAGCAATCGACGGCGGGCTGCGGGGGCCATGGGGAGACGTCCCATCAGGACGTCGCGAGGGCGCCGCACATCCACGGCCTCGACGAGACCGTCCAACGCCGCCGCCCAACCCGATCCGCCACCCTTGCGGATCGCGGATCGCACTACGACCTCGTTCTCTGTCGGAACCCCGGAAACCACGCAAACATGAGGCAACAACCCGTCGCGGTACTGCTCGATCGAGACCGCGACGCTTGCCATGAGCCTGAGCCTAGGGCGAACCTCCGATCAGTCGGCAGGCACGAAGTAGACGTCGGTTGGTTTGAGTTTGCTGTTACGCAAGAACCGTGGTTCCACCTTGGCGCCTATCCAATCGAGGGTGGCGCCGTCAGGATCGAATCCGATCAGTCGGGTGAGGAACAGCGTGTTCACACCTTCGTATTCGACAAGGCCGAGCACGAACGGGGTCTCGGGAAGGAACTCCTCAGAGCCGAAAAAGCAAACCGTGAACGCATGCACATGTGCCTCGCGGTCGGTCACGTCGATCCAACGGGTCTCGTTCCCCGAATACATGTCGTGCCCACGCGGTGTCGCGTACGCATATCCGGTCTCGGGATCCTCCACTGCAAGCAGTTTCTTGTTGGATGCTGCTGCAAACCACGGGCTGTCCTGCCCGTAGGAATGCAGATACGTGATCGAATAGGTCTGCTCGATCTGGACCGGAGCCATCCGCTTCAGGAAAGCCAGGCTGTCTGGGTCGGTCTCCACAGGGAAAGGAAGGCCGTGGACGACGTAGCCGCCCAGGCTCTCTTCACGACGATCAGCAGTGTCTGCCATGTCAGGCCTCCCTCTTGAGAACACTCACCGAGACGTACGTGCCCGTTCCCGCGTGGGAATGAATCGCCCCCTGGCGCGCATCGGGCACCTGGAGGGTGTCGTCGCCGAAGTGTTTGGCGATATTGCCCTGAAGTTGCCAGATTGCGAACACGGCCTGCATTAGTCCGGTGGCACCCACGGGATGACCGCAAGCGATCAAGCCGCCCGAAGGGTTGACGGCAACCGTTGGTGACTCGGACAGATCGAGGCCGTAGTCCACGCCGGCCAGGAAAGCTTTGCCCGATGCCGCAAACGGCCCACCCTCGCCGTATCTGCACAGACCCAGATCCTCATAGGTCTGGATCTCGCTCGATGTGTAGGCGTCGTGGAGTTCGACGAAGTCGAGTTCGGTCTCGGGATCGGAGATCCCCGCTTTGGCATACGCCATGTTCCCCGCGGTCCTGCCCGCCCGGAACGAATGGACCCCGGGATACCGGGTGCCCCGATCCCAGAGCTTGCGGTAGTACGCCCGGGTCTCCTCGGAGTCGCGCTCCTGAGGTGTGGCGTAATCGCGCATGAAGGTGTCGTAATCGAAGTGAGGCCGATCGCCCATACGCATGGCGTCGGTGCCGCGCCCGATGCCGGCCACTTCGACCAGCGGCCTCGGGATCACTGCGCCGGCAGCTTCGAGCTTCTCGATGCCCTCTTCGGAAGCCAGAAGAACCGATGCCGCACCATCCGACATCACACAGATGTCGAGGCGGGTCAGCGGCCAGGCCACCATCGGTGAGTTCCGGACATCCTGGATCGTGAGTCGATCGCGCTTCTGGGCATACGGATTGTGATAGGCGTTCATGTGGTTCTTCACCGACACGGCCGCCATCTGCTCGGGAGTGGTCCCGAACTCTTTCATGTGCCTGGTGACCATCATCGCGTAGTAGCCCGAGTAGAAGCCTCCCACCGGGTAGTCCCAAGAGATGTCGGACGCAAGAGCGATGAATTCGTTGCCCTTCCAGGTCTCAACATGGCTCATCGTCTCGAAGCCATACCCGATGCAAACGTCCATGTGCCCCGAAGCAACAGACTTCCAGGCTTCCTGAAAACACAGACCACCCGTGGCGCCTCCGCCTTCCACTCGATGTGACGGCTTGGGCACCAATCCCAGGTAGTCGGTGGCCATGATCCCCGCCATCAACTGCCGCGAGAAGTGGTCGGAGAAGTATGAGGCGACGGATCCATCTACGACC
>JBFJTO010000290.1:0-2484 GCA_041625295.1 Acidimicrobiia bacterium
AACGATCACACGGGCGGCGATAACCGTTCCTGTCGTCGAATCCGAGATGCTCGGTGGCGCGACCGGTTACCTGCGGCGCAATCTGTTCACGCAGAAATCCGATAGCCAGTTGAACGATGCGCTGGCTTCGCTCAGAGATGCCGGGATGACGTCATTGGTGCTCGATCTACGGGACAACCCGGGTGGAAGTCTGTTCGCGGCGGTGAACATCGCCAGCGAGTTCCTTGCCGACGGTCTCGTCCTTCGCACCGAGGCTCCCACTGGCGAGACGCCCTACCCGGTGACCGGTCGCGGCATCGCCACCGACGTGCCCTTGGTGATCGTGGTCAACAGGGGCAGCGCCTCGGCGTCAGAGGTGGTATCCGCCGTGCTGCAGGAAGTGGGGCGAGCCACCGTGGTCGGAACCCGTACCTTCGGGAAAAACACGGTTCAACAGCGCTTTTCGCTTTCCAACGGTGGAGCATTCAAGCTGACGATCGCCCGGTGGGTCACCCCCGGGGGCCACGATTTCGGCGGCTCGGGTGTCACTCCCGACCACCAGGGAGACTTCCCCCCGGAGATGCCCAGCGACGAGGTCGCCGCTCAGGCCCTCAGCCTCGCAGGCAGCTGAGCGCCTCTCGGTCGAAGACTCGCTACAGCCCGGTTGGGCAGGCCACGCCCGTGCCGCCCAATCCGCAGTATCCATTGGGGTTCTTGGCGAGATACTGCTGGTGGTAGTCCTCGGCGAAGTAGAAGCTCGAGGCGAGAACTATCTCGGTGGTGATCTCCCCGTGTCCGGCCGCCAACAACTCGGTCTCATAACGATCCCGGGATTTCAGGGCAGACAGGAGCTGCGCTTCGGTGGAGGCATAGACAGCAGAGCGGTACTGACTACCGACGTCATTGCCTTGCCGGAAACCCTGCGTGGGATCGTGTCCTTCCCAGAACACCGAAAGAAGTGGCTCGAATCCGACCTTGATCGGGTCGAAAACCACTTGCACGACCTCGGCATGGCCGGTCCTCCCGGTGCACACCTCCTCGTAACTGGGATTGGGCGTGGATCCGCCCGCATAACCGGCCGCCGTGACCACCACTCCGTCGGTCTGCCAGAACCTTCTCTCCGCTCCCCAAAAGCAACCCATCCCGAACACGACCACCGAAGTGTTCTCCGGATAGGGAGGGAGCAGCCGCACTCCGTTGACATAGTGAGCCTCGGGGACCCGGATCATCTGCTCGCGCCCGGGTAGGGCCTCGTCGGCGGTGGGGAGCCTCAACCTCTTGGATCCAAAAGCCATGCCACCGTTCTACACGGTTTCTGCACCTAACGGGGACGGGCAGACACCATGGATCACCGAGCGGGTACTCTGACCGGCCAAATGCATGTTCGACGGGTCTCCACGGCCCTGTCTGTGCTTCTGATCCTCATCACTGCCAGCGGGTCCGCACTTGCTCAGGTTGGGGATGCAGAGGATCGCGCCGACGCTGCCAAACGTTCGGAGGCCGCCGCCTATGCCGTGGTGAACGAGAGCGTCGCCAACCGGGACCAGGTCGAAGCAGATCTGTTTGCGACCCTCGACCAATATGCCTCCGCGGCCAACGCCCTCGATGCCGCCAACCGCGACCTCGAGCGGGTCAGCCGCTCCTTGGCGCTTGCCGATGCGTCCGCAGTGGGCCTCGAAGCGAGCTTCGAGGACCAGGCCGTCGCGGCCTACGTGGAAGCCGTGGCGTCCTCCACGGCCACAGTCTTCGATGCCAACAGCGTTGAGAGCGCTCTCCTGGTCGGACAGATCTTCCGGTCAGGGGAGCGCGACGCTCTCGCACGCCTCGACGGGATTCTCATCCAGCGAGCAGAACTTGCCCGAATTCGTTCGACCTACGAGGCCGACCGGGCCACCGTGCAAGATCTCGCGACCAATCTCCAGGCCGATGCCGACAGGCTGGAACAGCTGTTCACGGTCGCCGACGCAGCGGTTGCCGACGCGTATCGTGCCGCCCTCGCCGCCAGCCAGGCGTATTCGTCCGCTCTCGACGACGTTGCCAAAGCCAAGGCAGAGGAGGAGAGGCGGAGACGCGAGGAGGCCGCTCGGAGAGCCGCCGCGACAACCACCACAACTACATCCGTGCCGGTGCCGGGGCAGCCGACGACCACGACTCTGCCGCACGAGCGACCATCGCTCTATGCGGCCGTCGAGGCGTGGAGACCGCTGGTCGAGACCTATTTCGCACCCGATCTCGCCGAGGACGCCATGTACATCCTCCAGTGCGAGAGCCTCGGCGACCCCGAAGCCGTTAACCCGTACAGCGGCGCCGCCGGCCTCTTCCAGTTCATGCCCGGGACCTGGGCGGTGGCCAGTGTCAAGGCGGGTGTAGCCGACCGGTCGGTCTTCGACGGGGAAGCGAACATCATCGCGGCATCATGGCTGGCCGAGTACTACCGGTCCCGGGGGTACGACCCTTGGTTGCCATGGGCGTGCAACTACTACCTGTGACACCAGGCATCCGATA
>JBFJTO010000291.1:0-2477 GCA_041625295.1 Acidimicrobiia bacterium
TGCCGGACCGGACGTTGTCGAGGTTCTCCCAATAGAACCCGATCAACAGGTACGAGGCCAGACCGACGCCTTCCCACCCGATGATCAGCTGGATCAGGTTGGGAGCCCCCACCAGGACGAGCATCGAACCGGCGAAGAGCGTGAAAGCCGCAAAGAACCAGGTGACCCGGTCCTCCCCCTTCATGTAGCCGATGGCATAGATGAAGACGAGCAGACCCACGAGGGAAACCAGGAAATACATCATGATCGACAGACCGTCGACGAGCCATCCCAACTCGAAGACGATGGCGTGACCCTGGCTGAAACCGACGTTGGCGATCTCGAACTGCCGGGGCAGATGGATTCCCGTGAACATGTTCTGGAAGAAGAGCACACCCGCCCACAGGGTGTTGAAGGCCAGGGTCCCGACGGCGAACTCGGCGCCCTGATACTTGAAGCGCTTGCCGAAGAAGATGATCGCCAGGACGGCCAGGAACGGGAGCACGAGCATGATCCCCGCCCACTGCGCGAAGAATCCGCCCGCGCTCAACTGCACGGTCTCTTCGGAGGCCAGGAGAAAACTCACCGGGCCCACCGCTCAGATTCGAATCTCGACAGCAACTCTCACCACTTCATCAGGTTGAAATCGTCCACATTTGCCGACCGGCGGTTCCTGAAGATCATCAGGATGATCGCCAGCCCTATCCCGACCTCGGCGGCGGCAACGGTGATGACGAAGATCGCAAACACCTGCCCCACCGCTTCGCTTGACCGGATCGCCGACTCGAAAGCCACCAGGTTGAGATTGACGGCGTTGAGCATCAGTTCCACCGCAAGCAGCACCATCACCGCGTTGCGACGCACCAACAAGCCGTACACACCCAAAGCGAACAGCGCCGCTGCCACGACCAGGAACTGGGTGACGATCAAACCGTCCCCCTCTCTTCCTCTTCCATCGGGCTGAGGTCGCGCCGGGCCAGGGTGATCCCACCGATCAAGGCGGCCAGGAGAACGAACGAAACAACCTCGAAGGGGATCACGAAGCGGCCCAGAAGCGAGGTTCCGACGATGTCGGTGGCGGTGGCCACACCCGCCCCGACCACTTCGGTGGATCCGAAGCCCGAGAGGGCGGTCCATGCCAGAACCAGGAACAGAACCACCGAGACCACGGCCGCCAGCGGCTTGGCAGCCTTGTTGTCCAAATCGACGTCGCGTCCGGTGGGAGCCCTTGTGATCATGATCCCGAACAGGAACAGGACGATCACGGCGCCTATGTAGACGAGCACCAAGACCCAGGCCACGAACTCTGCCGACAGCAGCAAGAAGAGACCTGCCGTACCGGCGAGGGCGGCGACCAGCGACAGCGCGGCATGGATCACGTTCTGGGAAGTGACCACACGGAACCCCGACACGAGAACCACCGATCCGAGAGCCAGATAGACCCAGTTGGTGGGCTCGGAAAGCCAGGAGAAGAAAGTCATTTCTCCAACTCCGGGGCGTCGGGAACCTTGGTGAGCCACTCGGCGAGGCGGTCCATGCCATGGAGCATTCCCCCCATGTGAACCTCCGAGTATTCGTACTCGGGGCTCCAGAACAGGGCGTCGAAGGGGCACACCTCGACACAGATTCCGCAGTACATGCACAGGGCGTAGTCGATGTCGAAGCGGTCGAGTGTGGAACGCACCCTGACCCGGCCACCGGGTTTGTCGGACGGCTTCTCCTCCTTGTGGCCCTCGATGTAGATGCACCAGTCGGGACAGGAGCGGGCACACAGCATGCACACGGTGCACGCGTCCTCGTCGAGAGCGATCACGCCGCGGGCCCTGGGAACCGGCGTCTCCTTGACCTTCGGGTAGTTGACCGTGGCCAGATGCTTCTTCGGAAGGAACAACGTCTGGATCATCGTCTTGAACGTGACCGCCATACCGGTGGCGAGACCCTTGCCGAGCATCGGGAACCTGGCCATCAGAACGCCACCTTGGCTAGAGCCGTGAACAGGATGTTCGCCAACGACAGGGGAATCAGCCATTTCCAGGCCAGGGTCTGCAGCTGATCCTCGCGGAACCGGGGGAAAGTCCACCGGAACCAAATCATCACGAACACCAAGACGAACACCTTGGCGGAGAGGATGAACGGGCCGAGGAACTGCAGCTGGAATTCGGAGAGACCGGGAGCCCAGTAACCACCCAGGAACAGCGTGGCGGCGATCGCCGACATCGAGAACATCGTGGCGAACTCGGCCAGGAAGAAGAACAAGAACCGAAAACCCGAGTATTCGGTGAGGTACCCCATCACGAGTTCGGATTCGGCGATCGGCATGTCGAACGGGGTCCGGGTCAGTTCGGCCAGAGCCGCAATGAAGAAGATCAAGAAACCGATGAACTGGGGAATCACGAATGGAAGTCCGATCCCGCCCTTTCCAAACCAGTCGGCCTGGGCTGTCACGATGCCGTCGAGGCTCATGGTTCCCGCCATGATCACCACGCCCACGACGGCCA
>JBFJTO010000292.1:0-2476 GCA_041625295.1 Acidimicrobiia bacterium
AGAGCCGGGAAGGCTCTGGCCGGTCAAGTGCAACGCGTTGCAATCGAACAGTTCCTCTTCGACCGTCAGTTTCGATCCCTTACCCGAGCGGCCGATGCCTTGGGAATCGGAGTGATCGGTGACATCCCCATATTCGCGGCCCACGACTCCGCCGATGTCTGGGCCAATCGTGAGCTTTTCCATCTCGACAAAAAGGGCTTCCCGACCGTGGTGGCCGGAGTTCCCCCCGACGCCTTTTCGGATACCGGACAGCGCTGGGGCAACCCTCTCTACAACTGGGCGGATCACACGATTTTTCGCTGGTGGACCGCCAGGATGAAGAGAGCTTTCGACTTGTTCGACCTTGTCCGGATCGATCACTTCCGGGGATTTGCGGCCTATTGGGCGGTGCCGTCGTCGAGTCCCACCGCCGTCGACGGTGAGTGGATCGAAGCGCCGGGACCGGCGCTCTTCGAGCACCTGGAGCGAGAATTCGGTCCGCTGCCTGTGATCGCCGAAGACCTCGGCTTGATAACCCCCGATGTGGAAGACCTCCGAGACAGTTTCCATTTTCCGGGCATGAGGGTCCTTCAACTCGGCCTTGGCACCGACAGCATCCACTCACCTGAGCGTTTCGTTCGCAACGTCGTCGCATACACGGGCACCCACGACACCGACACGGCGATGGGTTGGATCGGCGATCCATCGCTCCCGAAGAGCGAGAAAGCGAAGGCGCTTCTCTATCTGGGGGTCGACGAGTCCTCGTTCAACTGGGGTTTGATCGGGGCCGCGATGGAGTCCATTGCCGACCTGGCCATCACTCCTCTCCAGGATCTTCTCGGCCTGGGATCCGGGGCGCGAATGAACCGGCCTGGAACGGAGTCGGGCAATTGGCAGTGGCGTTTCGAATGGACCGGGCTGAGCGACGCAGTGATCGAGAGAATGCGTACCCTCGCATCTGATTCCAACCGGGAGAGATGACATGAATGCCGTGGTATGGCAACCCGAGCGCGATGGAACCTCCAACACTGAGCGGTTCATGGCAGAGCACGAAATCCCGGATTACGCCTCGCTAGTCGACAAGTCGATTCAGGACCCCGAGTGGTTCTGGTCATCGGTGGTCGACTTCCTGGGAATACCCTTTCAGCGCCAGTTCAGCCAAGTCAGGGATGCCTCCCGTGGTCGGCCCTGGACAACCTGGTTCGAGAACGGTCGGATCAACCTTTCCGAGGCATGCGTAGACCGCTGGGCGGAAACGGCACCAGACCAGACCGCCGTGGTCGGCGTCCGTGAATCCGGCGAACACTCGTCCTTGAGTTTCTCGGAGCTTCAGGATCGGGTGGCCCGGTTGGCTGGAGGCTTGATGGCACTCGGGGTCAAACCCGGCGATGCCGTTGCCGTCTATCTGCCCATGTCCCCCGAAGCGGTCATCGCCTTTCTCGCCATCGCCCGAGCAGGGGCAGTCTTCATCCCGATCTTCTCGGGCTACGGCGCTGAAGCCGTGGCAACCCGCCTGACAGACCCACGGCCCGCAGCCCTAATCTGCGCCGACGGGTTTGCCCGCCGCGGCAAGCCTGTTCTCACCAAAACGCTGGCCGACAGGGCGATCGAAATCGCAGGAGGGATCGATCATGTGATCGTCGTCGCCTACTCCGGCGTGGATTCGCCACGAACGCCGGGACGGGACGTCGATTGGAGTGATCTGCTCAGAGCCGAGCCGGTCGCCGCTGTCCCCACGGAGGCCGAAGACCCGGTTCTGCTGGCATACACGTCGGGAACGACGGGACGCCCCAAGGGCGCCATCCACGTCCACGGGGGCCTGACCGTGAAACTGGCCGAGGAAGGCGCGTTCCAGGCGGAGATCCGCCCCGGTGACCGCATCATGTGGGCCACCGACATGGGATGGATCATGGGCCCGTGGATGGTGGTGGCCGGTCTTGCAAACGGCGCCGGTCTGGTGACATACGACGGCGCCCCCGACTACCCGGGGCCCGGGCGCCTCTGGGAGATAGTCGCCTCCCACAGGATCACTTTCCTGGGAATCTCACCAACGCTGATCAGGGCTCTTCAGCCCCACGGGGCCGTCTTGGCCCGCAACCACGACCTCTCGTCGCTTCGGGCCTTCGGCTCAACGGGCGAAACCTGGAACCCCGACCCCTGGTGGTGGCTGTTCCGAGATGTGGGTGCGGAGTCGGTACCAATCGTCAACATCTCGGGCGGAACCGAGATCGGCGCGTGCATCCTCTCGGTGAACCTCCAGCAGGGTCTCAAGCCGAAATCGCTGGGCGGTCCTTCTCTCGGCATCGCTGCCGACGTCTTCGACGCCGAGGGACGCCCACTGCGCAACGGGGTGGGAGAACTGGTCATCAAGGAGGCCTGGCCGGGCATGACCCGCGGATTCTGGGGTGAGTCCGAGGGTTACATCGAGACCGACTGGAGTCGGTGGGATGGCGTCTGGGTACACGGTGACTGGGCCTCGATCGACGCCGATGGCTTC
>JBFJTO010000293.1:0-2467 GCA_041625295.1 Acidimicrobiia bacterium
CAGGCCGAGATGAAGTCCGATATCGACCACGACGCGCGCAGCGCGGAACAGGTGCTTGGCAAGCATTCCAAAGCGGTACGCCGGGGTTTCGAAGTAACCCAACTCGTCCATGAGGCGCTCGGCGTAGAGCGCCCAGCCCTCGCCGTATCCGGGATACCAGACCATGGTCCGCTGGGCTCTGCTGATCACCTCACGCCGGGTCATCGCAGTGCCGATCTGCAGGTGATGGCCGGGAAACCCCTCGTGGTAGGCGGTGGACACCTGGTGATAAAGCGGGAATCGAGTCTGGTCTCCAACCGAATACCACACCCCGCCTGGTCGTCTGAAATCCTCTGAAGGCCTCATGTAGTAGGCGCCGAGCGCCCGACCTGGAGGCGAGATCTCGACGGTGACCTGTCGGATCTGGTCGGGAACTTCGAAGTGGACGCCGGCCAACTCTTCGAGCGCGGCCATCAGACGCCCCGAGATGAAAGCTACGAACTCCTCGGGAGACGCTGCCTCCCCGCCGGCGCCGGACTCGAGATGGGCAGTCACGTCAGTCAATTGAGCTCCGGGGAGGATCTTCTCGCCTTCGGACTTCATCTCGGACAGGAGGCGGTCAAGTTCGCCCCACCCCCAGTCGTAGACGCTGCCCACTTCGACATCGACTCCGACCATCCGGTTTGCCGCCCGGCGATAACGGTCCTCGCCCACGCCGTCCTCGGACCGGGCATCCGGCAGGTAAGTGGATTCGAGATATCTGGCGAAGCGCGCGGTCTCTCCTCTGGCGATGTCGATGGCCGCGGTCAGTCTGGGATCGGCGTCGGCTCGGGCTCGACCGATCAGTCTGTTGAATGCGGAGTCGGGACCTGAAAGGTGACGCGCCTGGTCGAGCACCGCCTTTACCTGCCTCTTCGCAACGACCACGCCCCGGCTGCGTCCGTCCTCCAGACGCTCGGTCACCCCCGCGTAGGCCGTACCGATCGTCTCGAGTCGGGCGCACACGTCGTCTTTGTGATCGGCTGCATCCATCAGATCGAATATCGAGCGGATGTTCTGGAAGCTGCTGGCCAGGTGGGAGAGATCCTCGAGGTGGTCGCCGGCCTCGTGAGCATCGATCCACTCGTCCATGGTCTTGGACAGAATCCGCGCCGCGAGGCGCTGGTTGGGATCGTCGTCATCGAGGTGCTCGCCGAAGGCCGCTCGATACCGCCTGGCGATGTCATATCGGGCCTCGGACCCGCCGATACCGAGGTCACCCCACAGGTGATCCGAGCCGGGCACGCCCAGCGAGGTGGCGAACAGGGGACTGATGGAGATCGTCTCGTCTACGAGACGCTCAGAGAGATCGAAGGGCGACGGCATGCGAGCCAGAGTAGGGCTTCGGTGCGAACCAGTCCGGATGTGCGATCATCTGGGGGTGCGCCGTCTTGTTTTGTGGTTCTTGCGTGTCAGAGGATGGCGGTTCGAGGGCGAAACACCATCCGAGAAGAGGTATGTCGTCTGCGGGGCACCGCACACCTCCAACTGGGACTTCATACTCTTCCTCGGAGCCGTTGCGGCTTTCGACCTCCCCGCCCGTTACATCGGAAAACACACCCTGTTCCGATGGCCCCTGGGCGCGTTGATGCGAAGGTGGGGGGGAATCCCGGTGGATCGCTCGGCGGCGGCGGGAATCGTGCAGCAGGTTGCCGATGCGGTGATGTCGTCGGACGAGAGCGCGATCGTCATCGCACCGGAAGGCACCCGGGCTGCCGCAGAGTTCTGGAAGACCGGTTTCTACCGGATAGCGGAGGCAGCAGGAGTCCCCATTCTCCTCGGATACGACGACTGGGACCGAAAGGTCGTTGGATTGGGACCATTGATACAAGTCACCGGCGACATCAGGGCCGACATGGGTCGGATCCGGGCCTTCTATGAGCCCATCGCCGGCAAGGACCCGGCCAAGCAGGGCCCGATACGGTTGAAGGAAGAGGAGTAGTTCGCAGCCCGGACAAACGGGTCCGATACGATCCCCGCCGTGGCTGACGCTCTCTACACCATCGACGGGGACTTCTTCATACCATCCGACCTGACCCGGGGCGGTTGGTCCAACGATGCTCAGCACGGGGGCCCGCCCACCGGTTTGATGGCCCGGGCTGTCGAGAGCGTACCGACCGCCGTTCCGATGCAGATGGCCCGATTCACGATCGACCTCTTCCGCCCCGTTCCCCTCACACCTCTTCACATCCGCACAGCGGTGCGCCGCGATGGCCGACGAATCCAGGTCGTTGATGCCTCCCTCCACTCCGGGGACCTCGAGGTAGGTCGCGTATCCGCCTTGCGCATCCGGCTCCTCGAGAACCTCGAATTGCCGACCCGTGACGAGGAGCAATGGGAACAACCTGCACCGCCGGAAGCCCTCGAGGTCGTGAATTGGCAGGATCGGTTTGGCGATGACCCCTCTCTGATCCGATTTCACACCCACGGAGTGGAGATCCGGTCGATC
>JBFJTO010000294.1:0-2466 GCA_041625295.1 Acidimicrobiia bacterium
AGAAGCTGCAAGAAGCAGCCCGGCGCAGCTGACACGATGACCAGAACTGGCGGATACGCCCGACCCCTACTGGCCGTGTTCACGGGCGCAACGGCGATCTCGTTCTCGGCGATCTTCTTCCGGCTCTCGGGTGTCTCCCCCGTGACAGGAGCCTTTTACCGGATGGCATACGCCCTCGTGCCCCTTCTGATCATTTGGGTGATCAAGCGCAGAGGCGACGGGCGATCCTGGCGGGATCGGTCTTTGGCAATGCTGGCCGGAGCTCTTCTGAGCGCGGATGTCGTGTCCTGGCACACCTCGATCGACATGATCGGTGCCGGTCTGGCGACGCTCATCGCAAACAGCCAGGTGGTGATCGTCCCGATAGTCACCTGGCTCCTCTTCGGCGAACGGGTTCCCAGGCCCATCCTCCTGGCCATGCCGGTGGTCATGGCCGGACTGGCGCTGATAACCGGCCTTGGCCGTGCCGACACGTTCGGTGACCGACCCCTACTCGGCGTGGCGCTGGCCATCATCGCCGCCACTCTGTATTCAGGGTTTCTGATCGGATACCGCCGGTCCAACCGGTCTCTGGCGCCTCCGGCCGGGCCTTTGCTCGATGTGGTGATTGGCGCAACCTTGGCGGCCGCGGTCGCCGGGGGTGTGCTCGGCGGCCTTGAATTCGCGCCGTCGTGGCCTGCTCATGGATGGCTGATCGCACTTGCGCTGAGCGCTCAGGTGATGGGATGGCTGTTCATCGGATATGCCCTGCCCCGACTTCCCGCGGCTCACACTTCGTTCGCGATCCTTCTCCAGCCGTCGCTCACCCTGGCATGGGGAGCGCTGATCTTCGGCGAGCGTGCCTCAATCGTCCAGGGAGCAGGTGTCGCCATGGTCCTGGCCGGAATCCTCGTCGTGAGCGTCTCGGGGAGACGGGGCATTCCCGCCACGGCCTGAAACGCTACCCCCCGAAAACTTCGACGACCATCAACCCGAGCGGGCCGCGGATCGCGGCGATCCCCACCCTGTCGAACTCCGGCCTGAGGATGTTCTCACGGTGTCCCTCCGACTCCATGAAGCCGTCGTGGACCGCCAGGGCGTTCGAAGCCAGCGCGAGATTCTCGCCAACCACGAACAGCTTGACGCCGGCAGTCTTGACCCGGTCGACCACCGTCCCGGTGTCAGGCGAGACATGGCTCACGTAGCCCTTCAGATACATCTCCTCGGCGTGCCGTCTGGCAACGTCGGCCAAGATGTCTGACCAGATCAGCAGGCTGCCGCCCGTCTCGACCCGCTCACGATTGATCAACGCGATCAGCTCCGCCGACGCCCTCGTGTCGGCCGACAGTTCCTCGGGCCTGGCGGGCTCGATCTCGACGACGTCGTTCTCGTCGAGCACCACGCGCGACCGGCCGAACTTGGAACCCAAAGCCAAGAGGGTGTTGAGAACGTCGTCGCCGGCGAGTTTCTGAAAGGCCTGCCTGGGAAGTGCCTCGGGTCCGGCAAGAGCCGTCACCACCTGGGAACGCGCCAGGGTGTCGTGAACCGGGAGCGGCATAGCCATCAGCACCGTGGCCACCACAACTACCAGAGCCACTCCCCACGCAAGACCGAATGCGGCGCCACCGAGCCGGTTTGGAAGATTGAGACCCACCGCCCTGACGAGGCGTCCCAGAAAGTGCGCGAGCAGAGAAATACCGATGCCGATGAGGATGAAAAGTGCGATCCCGGCCCCGAGCCGTGCCCATTCGGGCGTGACGTCGAACCTGCGTGCCAGCAAGTCCCCGAAAGGTCCGCTCATCCGAAAGGCGACAACCGTGCCCACGACGAGGGCCGAAAAGTCGAGCAACTCCTTCACAAGCCCGCGGATCCATCCCCTGATGGCGAGACCGGACAGGTAGATGCCCAGAACGAAATCGATCATCTCAGGAGAGCTCGATTCGCATCCGCTTGTTGGCTCTGCCCTTCGACTCTGTTTTGACGACGCGCACTTCCCCGACCTCGAGGGTGGAGTGGACGTGGGTCCCGCCGTCGGCCTGCCGATCCAGACCCACTATGTCTATTACGCGGATCTCTTCCACCCATTCGGGGATCAGGTTGACCTTGGTCCGGATCAGGTCGGGGTCGGCGAGAGCCTCCTGGCGTGCCAGCCACAAGACCTCGGTGGGATAGCCCCGAGTGAGTTCGGCATTGAGCCGGGTCTCGACGTCGCGACCGAACTCCTGTGATATCCCGTCCAACTCGAAGTCCATCCGGGCAGCTCCAGGTTCCATGTTCCCACCGGTGACCTTGGCGCCGAAGTCGCGGTAAACGACGCCCGAAAGAGCGTGCAATGCGGTGTGCGTCCTCATCACGCGATAACGACGTTCCCAGTCGATTTGCCCAAACACGAGAGTGCCGGGTGGGGGCAGGAACTCCGCGTCAAGTTGGTGCGAGATCACGCCTTCCCGCCTGATGGTGTCTGTGACCACTCCTGAACCGCCGTCC
>JBFJTO010000295.1:0-2462 GCA_041625295.1 Acidimicrobiia bacterium
CACGAGTTCAAGAAGGCCATCCGCGAGGATGCGTCCGCCAATGCCGAGACCTATCAGGTGTTCCGCAAGCGAGCGAAAGATGCAGTCATGCGAGCCGGTCTCCTCGACACCGCCGGGAACAAGGTTTCTGTCCTGGTTGCCCTCGGGCTCGTGGCCGTGATCGCCGGTTCGATCTTCGCGTTGCCGCGGCTGCTCCATTCACGACCGGGGGGTGGGACCATCGCCGCCCTGGTGATTGGAGGAATGATTCTGGGCGGAGTGGTCCTATTTGTGATTCTCGCATTTCGGCGGGTCCGGGTGAGGAGGTCCAAAGAGGGCGCCCTGGAAGCGGCACGCTGGTCGGCGTTTCGTCGATATCTCGCGGATTTCAGCCATCTGGAGGAGGCCCCGGTGATCGCGCTCGATCTTTGGGACCGCTTCTTGGTGTATGCGATCGCCTTCGGGATTGCCGAAGAGGTGCTCGAGCACGCCCGTCTGAACGCTCCTCCCGAATTGGAGAGAAACTCGTCGCTCTATTGGTACGGCAACCACGGTTTCACCGGTGGGCACACATCGAATGCGTTTGCGGGGATTCAATCTGCACTGTCGGGGGCCTTTACGCCTCCGTCTTCCGGCGGTGGGTTCTCGGGCGGGGGCGGTGGAGGCGGCGGTGGCGGCGGTGGAGGTGCATGGTGACGGCTTCGATCAGGACTGTGCACTCCGTTTAATCCCTTGACACCGATGACAGCGCGCCTCTACGTTGTCCGGATCGCCGAACAGGTGTGGAGAATGCGGTATATGACAACTCCAATTGCCACGGGCCCGACAATCGGGTTCGGACGCGCGCCATGGGTCGTCACCGACACCACCGCATCCGGGCGGCCATTCGTCTGATCAACTGATCATCGCTCTTCGAAGACCGCCGCATCCCTTGAAACCGGCGGTCTTTCTCATTGGGCCGCCACACCCAAATGACGGAGAGAATCATGAACCAACTCAACGGAAACTGCGTGGACTCTGGAAAGCACCACTTGTTCTTTTCGGAGCGAGTGTCCGAACTTGCCGAAGCTCAGGCCCTGTGTGGCGAGTGCCCTGCCCGGGCTCCCTGCCTCTCGTTCGCCCTCGAAGAAGGGCTCGAGTGGGGAGTGTGGGGAGGCGTGGTGTTTTGGGAAGGTCAGGCGTTCCTTCGGAAGAGGGGACGGGGCCGCCCTCGCCATGCCGATGCCCACTTGCCCGTGGAGGCCTCAAAGGTCGACCTACTCGAATCGGTCCGGTCGGCTTGAGTTCACACGGCCCGGCGTCGGTAGCGGCGGGCCTGCATCGGCCCCCGCAACTTGGCGATTGCTCTTGCCTCGATCTGGCGGATTCTCTCGCGGGTCACATTCATCTGGCGTCCGACGTCGTCGAGGGTCGAGGGCTGCAGGTCGCCGAGACCGAACCGGAGCGCTATGACAGTTCGCTCGCGCTCGCTGAGAATCTCCATCACCTCTTCGAGTTCGTCGAGACGCATGCTGGTCAGGGCCATCTCGAAGGGATCGTCGGCGTTCTGGTCTTCGATGAAGTCGGCGAGGATGGCGTCGTCGTCACCGATGGGTTCGTGAATCGAGATCGTGTCCCGTGCGTAACGTTTCGCTTCCGAGACTTTGAGTTCGGTGAGGCCCGCAGCCTCGGCGATCTCTTCGTCGGTGGGCGCCCTCCCCAGTCTTTTTGTGAGTTCGATCTCTGCGGCGCTGACCTGGCCGATGGTGTCCATCATGTGGACGGGAACACGGATGGTCCTGCTCTTGTCGGCGATCGCTCTCGAGATGGATTGGCGGATCCACCAGGTGGCGTAAGTCGAAAACTTGAAGCCTTTGCGGTGGTCGAACTTCTCAACGGCCCGGATGAGACCGAGATTGCCTTCCTGGATCAGGTCGAGGAGAGGAAGCCCGGCGTGCTGGTAACGCTTGGCTACCGCGACGACCAGTCGCAGATTGGCCTGAATGAACGTGCGTCGTGCAGCCAGGCCATTGTCGACTGCGGTTTCGAGGTCTTCGAGCTCCGGGATCGTGACGTCTCCGGCGTCGATCAGACGTTCCGCTTTTCGGCCCTCGTCGATAGCGCGGGCAAGACGCACCTCGTCTTCGGCGGTGAGCAGCTGAAAGGTGCCGATGCCGTCGAGATAGTGCCGGACAGTCGGATCGCCGGCATACCGTGCACTCATCTTTTGTGAGCTCATGATTCCTGGTTCGTTTGTCGTTGGCCGACGGCCGCGCACCGCCGATGATTCTCTATCGGTCAGGGGCAGGGTCGAGTTGAGCAGCGAGTGGCCGAGACGGTCGAAAATGGCCGTACCATGAGGCGTGTCGGGCGTTTAGCTCAGTTGGGAGAGCGCTTCCCTTACAAGGAAGAGGTCGGGGGATCGAAACCCTCAACGCCCACAACGGGAACAGTCTTGGCTGCGGTCCGGGTCGGTTATCGAAGGTTGGCGTTGCCCCGATTCG
>JBFJTO010000296.1:0-2461 GCA_041625295.1 Acidimicrobiia bacterium
GCGAAGACCCCCCGCGGGGCTCGGCCTTGCCGAAAAGTGGTGGGACGGGAACGGTCGTTGTGGGAGCTGTGGTAGCAGCAGTCACCTGGGGGCCCGTGATCGGAGAAGCCACCAGCGTGGTGGTCGAACTGCCCTCATTCACGAGGTTGAACACAAAAGCGGTTGCCACGGTCAAAGCAACCACGCCGACGGATGCGGCGACCACGCTCACCCAGGACGGGCGCGGGCGTTTGCGCCGCACCAGTCCGGCACTACGGCGCTGGGCGGGGCTGAGAACGACATCGACCCCGGCCAACCCGGCCGCTTGCATGGCGTCGTCGATTCGTTGGCGGAGCAAATCCCCGTCCGGGTCGGCGCTTGCTTCGACGGCCAGGGCCTCGCCGATACCCGGCTGTGACCTCCACTGGTTGGCTAGATCGTCAGGAATGTGTCGCTCCATCGCCCGGACGGCGCGGGCCACTCCTCCGGCCAGCGGAGTCCGCCACAATTCGGCAGCCTCGGCGGCAGCGGCGGCCAGGCTGGGATTGCCGAGTTGCAGGGCCAACGCGGCTGCCTGCTCCCCGAGCGCAGGGTCCTTCTCCCTCACGGCGCGGACAGTCATCAGTTGGATGGCGACGCCGAAGAGATTCGCCTGGAGTAGTTCGTCGGTCAGATCCTCGGCCTGCCGGCGCGGCCAGGTGTCAGTTGCCACCTCGAGGGCCATGGCGGTGATGGTCAGACGCCATCTCCATCCGTCGGCGCCGGGTGGGCACAGTGTGAGAGCCTCATCGAGTTCTTCGCGGGCGCCGGTGCGGTCACCCTTGGCGATCAACGCCCGGGCCCGCAGGGTCCGCATCCCGTTTTCCCAAGCCGGGAGGTGTTCGATGCTGATGGCGAGGGCCCGTTCGGCCCACTCGAGAGCTCCGGCATGGTCTCCAACAACCAGGGATCCCTCGGCTCCGGCGATGGAGCCAAGGAATTCGACGGCGATGGCATGGGTTCGGGCAGCCATCTCCATTGCTCGACGCTGGGCCTCGAAACCCTCTGCGACCTGGCCGATTCCAAACAGAGATCTGGCCCAATAGGCTTCCTTGTCGGCGAGCGAGACCTCACCTTCGATGTCCATCGCCTGGTCTCGAAGCGCCGCAAAGATCGCTTCGGCTTTTCGGACATCCCCGCGATCGAGGTGGATCCATCCCTCGTTCATCCGCCCGAGAAAGCGCTGAAGCGGTCCCCCCTGACTTTCGAGAATGAGCTGGCCCTTGCCGAGAGCCGCATCGGCTTCTTCCGGGAACCCGATCCGGTTGAGAGAGCGACCCTGAAGTGTGAGCAGCGAACCCTCCTTGGCAGGTTCGCCGATAGTCCTGGCCAGGCCGGCTCCGAGTGCCGCGTAAGTGGCGGCTTCACCGGGATGCTGCCGATCGTCGGCCACGGCCGCTGCAAAACCGATGGCATCGATCTGAGGGGCTCCGTCGAGCCGGCGGATCGCCACCTCCAGATCGGCCGCCGCCAGCGAGCTGAGTCCGGTTGCCCGATAGTGGCGTGCTCTCACCAGGCGGAGCTCGCCTTCGACCTCGGATTCGAGATCGCCGGATTCGATGGCCAAGGTCGCTGCCTCCGGAGCAAACGGGTCTCCCGACCGCGCCGCAAGGATGAACCTGGGGACAGCCTCCTGGTCGCGACCGGCCTCCATCAGTGCTTTGCCGACCTCGAGCGGCGGAGCGCCGCTCTCGATGAGAGCATCTGCCCATCTGCCCGCCACGAGCGCCACCCGCGCCGGGGAGATCTCCATGGCGACCTCGCCGCGAGTGATACCGGCCGCCTTGTCGACCAGGATCCCGGCCTTGGCCAGCCTCTCCACACTTTCGATCGTGGTTGCGGGCTCGAGACCGAGTGCCGCAGCGATCTCGGCGACCTTCACGGGTCTCCGGGCCACCTGCACCGCGGCAACGATGTCCTGGTCGTATTGCTCTATCACCTGGCCTCCTTGGCGGTAACTCTCGCGCAACCGAACAGTTCATGTCGGAGAAAGCAGGTTGAAGTGTCCATGGTTAGGCTCCACCGAACATCGATTGGGGGTCAATTGGACAAGATCACAGCGTTGCAGCAGTCGCCGCTTTTGGCTGCTCTGGAACCTCGCCAGCTCGAGGCGCTCTCGAGTGTCGCCAACGAGCGAAAGTTCGATCCGGGCGAAAAGCTGATCACCGCAGGTACCCGTGGCGGGTTGGCGATGTTCGTGCTGATCTCTGGGAAGGTGATGATCGCCAAGGACGGCGTGTCCATCGCCGAGCTGGGCCCGGGAGCCCACGTCGGGGAGATGGCGGTGCTGGGCCGCGAGGATGTGGTCAGGTCAGCCGATGTGGTGGCGGTAGAGCCGACAACCGTGCTTCAGATCACGAGATGGGATCTTCACCCATTCCTGAGGGCCAATCCCGATGCGGCCCTGGTGATCATCAATGAGCTGGCGGGGCGCCTGGCCGCC
>JBFJTO010000297.1:0-2453 GCA_041625295.1 Acidimicrobiia bacterium
GTGCGTCGGACGTAGCCTGCGTCCTTGACGCCGCCGACCAAACGGGTGAGAACCATCGCCTTCATCAAGTCCCGGAACTCATCGAAGACTCCGAAGTTTGTGCGCAAGGCCCCGGGCTCCCGGATCCATCGGTCCGGGTCCGCGGACAGATCCACGGTCCTATCGGTCACCATGGCCAGCAGCTGTTCGAATAGAGCTTCCCGGTTGGGGTAGTACCGATACAAGGTCCTGGCGGAGACCCCGGCGGCATCGGACAGCTCCTGCATGGTGAAGTCGGGATGCGAGACGGTGAGCCGGCAGAAAGCGTCCATGATCAGGCGCCGGGTGTTCTCCTTCTGAAGTTCGCGCAGTTGTGACATAAGCTCTGCCAATATGGCAGAAAGTCTGTCATATTGCAATGTTGTCTCTCTAGAATTCGTGCGTCGCCTAGTGTCGGTCGGCACGACCTGAGAGGACACCGCCATGCCGGGCACCATCGCCATACCTGAAGCAGTTCACCTCTTCCCGGACACGGGATTCGATGAGCTCGACCGCGGCATCGAGGCCATGGCCGAGGCCAAGCTGAGGTGGGGTGCGAGCCCAATCAAGGTGCGCGCCGCGATGGCCCGGCAGGCGATGGCCGACACGCTGGCCGTGTCCGAAGAGTGGGTGAAGGCGGCCTGCGCAGCCAAAGGGGTCGGGTTCAACCGTCCCGCTGCCGGCGAGGAGTGGCAGGGCGGCCCCGCCCTGCTGATTCGCAACCTGCGGCTGCTTGCCGCCACGCTCGACTCGATCGAGGAAAAGGGCCACCCGTCGGTGGGAAAGGTGGCGACCCGGGACGACGGCACCGTGGTCGTGGATGTGTTCCCAACCGACAACTACGACCGGGCCCTGTTCGCCGGTGTCAAAGGCCAGGTGTGGATGAAGCCGGGTGTGACCAAAGAGACCCTTTCCGACCACATGGCCGGGGCATATAGAGATGAGCGGCCGGCGACCCTGTGCCTGGTTCTTGGTGCCGGGAACATCGCCTCGATCCCCGCCATGGACGCTCTCTACAAGCTGTACGCGGAAAACTCGGTGGTCATTCTCAAGATGAATCCGGTCAACGCTTATCTGGGGCCGATATATGAAAAGGCCCTCAGGGTCTTTGTCGATGCCGGCTTCCTGGCCATCGTGCACGGAGGGGCCGAGGTGGGCGAGTACCTGGTGTTTCATGATGGAGTCGAACACATCCACATCACCGGATCGGACAAGGCCCACAATTCCATCGTCTTTGGATCCGGACCGGACGGGGCGACTCGTCGGCGCGACAACGACCCTCGCCTCAATAAGCCGATCACCTCGGAACTCGGGAACGTGACCCCCGTCATCGTGGTCCCGGGTGCGTGGAGCCGAGGCGACCTTCGTTTCCAGGGCGAGAACATCGCCTCGGGGTTGACCCACAACGCGGGTTTCAACTGCATTGCCAACCGGGTTGTGATCACGCACGAATCCTGGGATCAGCGCCAGGATCTCGTGAAGGCAGTCGGGTCTGCGCTGGATCGGATTCCCACCCGTCCTGCCTACTACCCCGGTGCCGCCTCCCGGCGCCAGGCGTATCTGGCCGAGTACGGCGACTCCGTCGTCGAACACGGGGATCCACATGGCGACGCTCTGCCATGGACTTTGGTCACAGGTCTGGCGCCCGACGATCCCTCGGGGATGTGCTTTCAAACCGAATGCTTCACGGGGTTGTTCGCCGAGACGGCCCTGCCGGCGCCTTCCGTCGTCGAGTATCTGGCCAAGGCGGTCGAGTTCTGCAACGACGCCCTGTGGGGCACGCTCGGCGTGACGATCCTGGTCGACCCCAAATCGATGAAGGACCCGGCTGTTGCTGCTGCCGTCGACAAGGCGATCGTCGATCTTCGCTACGGCACGGTGGCCATCAACGTCTGGTCGGCGGTGACCTACGCCATGGTGACCACACCCTGGGGCGCGTACCCGGGGCACCCGCTCGATGCGATCGGCTCAGGTCGCGGGGTCGTCCACAACAGCCTCATGCTCGACGACACGCTGAAGTCTGTTGCCCGAGCTCCGTTCCGACAGTTTCCGAAGCCGGTGTGGTTCGGCACCAACCGGAGCGCGCACAAGACGCTGCGGGCGCTCACCGAGCTAGAGGCCGACCCGAGCCCGGGGAAGCTGTTGAAGACGGCGAGCCTGGCAGCGATGGGATGACCTCGCCCGGGAGCGAGGGACGACCGGCTTCGGTGGTCAACGGGCTCGTTTGAAACGGCGGCGAAGGATCAGCACGAGAAACACAGCCGTCACGACCGCCAGCTGGCGGGGGGTGAAGGCGATGGTGAGTTCGCCATCGCTCGATCTATGTGACATGACCACGACGGTACCGACCTTCGTGAAGCTAGGTTCGGGGTTATGACGACCATTCGCCGGCTCGCGGACTCTTGCCTGATCGTTACGAGCGAGGATGGAGCCAC
>JBFJTO010000298.1:0-2453 GCA_041625295.1 Acidimicrobiia bacterium
CACCGGGCGGTTCCGTCCACCCGGGTTGTCTTCGGCTCACGCCACCGGTTAGCTTCCCGCCGGTGATCGGGATCTCGGCATGGCAAAGACCGGTGAACTGGCTGCTCGGCGCAGACGAGCCGATGTTCACGCTCACCACCAATTACGTCGCAAAGCTCGGGGAGCAGGGTGTGGCGTCGGTGATCCTTCCGCCGGGACCGGTGGGCCGGGCCGGGGAGATCGTGTCACGCCTCGACGCCCTGATCATCAGCGGCGGCGGAGACGTGGATCCCGGTCGTTACGGCGCCGCCAACTCACAGAGCACCGCTACCGACGCTGATCGCGACAACTGGGAGATCGCCCTCGTGAGGGCGGCCCAGAGGCTGGGTGTGCCAACACTCGGGATCTGCCGGGGCCTGCAACTGCTCGTCGTCGCCTTTGGCGGGAGTCTTCACCAGCACATATGGGCAACCGGAACCGCTCATCCACCGCTCTCGAGTTCCGAATCGCAGCACCTGGAAGAACGCCCGCACTCCGTGGAGTTCACCCCGGGAAGTCGGATGGCGGCGATGTTCGGATCCAACACGACCGTCAACTCCTATCACCATCAGGCCGCCGACCGGGTCCCCGAGCGGTTCACCGTGACCGGACGCGCACCCGATGGAGTGATCGAAGCCATAGAGTCCGCGGATGGTTGGCCGGCCATGGCGGTGCAGTGGCACCCGGAACGCCAGACAGACACCGAGTTGTTCCAGGACCTGGTCAGGCTCTCAGAAGAAAGGTCCGTCATTTCCGGCCACGGCCTGTGAGATGCCCTCGAGGGCGTGAAGCGTGTAGCGATTGGGTTGCAGGCGATCTTCAACCAGCCACACCAGCACTCGGCCGCTCACGGCACCGGCCACGGCACCGGCCGCGGCCAGGGCGATCAGTGCGGTGAAACCGACCCTCAACCATCCGGGGCCGGCTGGCAGGCTTCCTTCAGCCAGGAACACGAGAGGCATCGCCAACCCCCATCCGGCTGCGTTGGCCCACACCCAGTGCCACGCCTTATCGATCTGGGGCTGAAGCACCATGGCCTGTGGCACACCGACGATGATCCCGGCGGCGATCCCGATCGCGGCAGCTCCGAAGATCTGGAACAACAACCCGGGATGACCACCGTTCCCAAGGGAGTCGAGAAGTGGGTTGGCGCCTGCCCAGGCGATGATCGCCGCCAGCGTGGTCGCCGACACCCACACTCTCAGATTGACGAATGGCAGCGGCCACGAGAGCGCTCGATGCTCTGCGAAACCGAACAACACGCCGACAAACAAAGCGAAGAAGACCGCCGAAACGAGAGCGCCGACAAGATCGCCGGCCACAGGATTCATGGTCTTCAAGAGGCTCCAACCGACCAGGGACCCGCTACCGACTCCCAGTACCAGGCCGGCGGCGTGCCCAACTATCCACCGGTACCAGAGACGGCGCCGGCGTCTGGCAGAAGCGGTCGTGGTCGAGACTCGAAGGGAAGACGAACCAGTCATTCGTGAACTCGAATCCAAGAACCAATGGATTCTGCAGCCAAGAGCCTGGGCTTCAGTTTCTCACCACCCCATGGCGATCCGCCGATTGATGGCGTCGAGAACGGCCTTGGCGGTTGCCGCACCCACGTCTCCGTCTCGAAGAAGCGCCGACCCGATCAGGTAGTCGCTCCATCCTGACTCCCGGACCTGAACCAGCGCAACCCGGACCGGTCCCAATTCGGTGGTACCCACCGCCGAGAGATCGAATTGGCGGGGAACCATGCTCTCCACCGCCCTTAGGGTCGCTTCACCGACGAGGCGTGCTCGGACGGCCTCCTCCGACGAGCCGGAGGCGAGACCGTGGTGGCTGTCTTCCCCATGACCAATGGTCACAGAGACATCGACGCGGTCACCCTGCTCCTGGTGGTCGATGGTGGCGAGAAACACACGGCTTTCAGACATCGAGCACAGCGTAGACGCTGTTTATGCCCCGGGGTTGCCACATCTGCACACGCTTCCTCGCGTTTGCCCCCGGGTTAGGCTCCAGCGATCCCCAAGCGTGGAGTTGCAGTGCCTGACGTTCCGGGAATGTTGAACCTCGACCAACTGGGCTCTGCCGTGGATGCGGGGACCGTGGAAACCGTCATCGTGGGGTTCACCGATCACTACGGCCGCGTCCATGGCAAGCGATTCGAAGCCGGTTTCTTTCTCGAAGACACAAGGGAGCACGGCACCCACGCCTGCGATTACCTCCTGACGGCGGACATGGAGATGGAACCCGTACCCGGCTACGAGTACTCCAGCTGGGAACTCGGATACGGCGACTTCCACATGGTTCCCGACTTTTCGACCCTGCGAATGGCCGACTGGCTCGAGAAGACCGCGCTGGTGCTCTGCGATCTGTACCACCCTGATTCCGAGGAGCTGGTCTCCGTGGCACCGAGATCGATTCTCAAGCGCCAGCTGGCTGTC
>JBFJTO010000299.1:0-2442 GCA_041625295.1 Acidimicrobiia bacterium
GACGAGGACTTCACGGCTGCCTTCACGAAGTTCAAGGCGTTGGCCGACCGCAAGGTTCAGATCGGAGAGGAAGAGCTACGGGCCATTATCAGCGAGGAGTCGGTTCGCGTTTTGGGCCCGTTTCGCATGGTGAGCATGCGTGTGGCCGGTGGCCACGACGTCACGCCGACCGCAACCGTCTCCCTGGAGACTGGCGGCGAAGTGCAGGATTTCACCGGCGAAGGTGACGGCATGGTTCACGCCGCTTTTGCGGCGATCAGATCGGCATTCGGTCTGGATGCACAACTGATCGACTATCGGGTCATCCCGGTGACTTCTGGCGCAGATGCGATGGCCGAAGTGAACGTGGTGGTCCGCCTTGGCGAGGCCACCTTTGGCGGACGATCGATCAACACAGACGTCGTTGAAGGCTCCGCGGAGGCCTTCGTCGAGGCTCTGAACAAGGCACGCTGACCGTTGGGCCGTGTACGGTCGAAACATGGCACGGACAGGCACTCTGGGCGGTCTATCCGCCGCTGTCATTCTCGCCCTCGCATCGTGCGGTGTTTCATCGGCTGAACTGTCCCAAGATTGGGTGCGTGCCGTCGAGGCCCGGGATGCCATGGCCGTCTCAGACCTCTTTGCCGTCGATGCCCGCCTCGTAGACCCCGCGCTGGAGAGTCCGGCCAACGGTCGGGTCGCGATTTACGCCGCCTACTCGCAGTTGTTCTCGCTGCCGGATGTGGCCATCGTTCCGGGCGACCCGACGGTCTCGAGGAGCGGATTCACGATCGATTGGGTCTGGACCGGCGTCAGGCCGGACACCGGCGTCGCCTACCGGGTTGAAGGGGTGAGCACCTTCCGGGTGGAAAACGGTCTCATCACGGAGGAACGGGCCGAGTACGCCGTGGCTGAGTCGCCGCTGGGGTGATCGGCTCATGGAAAATCATTCCTGAATTCTTCGACCTGGCGACTCGGTATTTGCCTAGCGTTGCCGGAACGGATCAGGGAGCTCGGTTTCCGGTTTGGAGGTGAGGAGGGTCGCAGGCGCGCCCGGGGATGGAGTCAGGGTCTATCGGACCCCTAATCGAAAGGTTTCTGATGTCTTCGAACGCGGTACGAGTCGGTGGATGGGCAGCGATCCTTTCCATCGTCATCTGGATTCTTCTGTTGGCGACTTCGCCCAACCTGGACTTCGAGAACGTCACGGCAAGCCAGATGGCGTTGCTGGTGGTTTCGACAGCGGCAACCATCGTTGCCTTCTATGGCCTCTTCCACCTCTTTCACGATCATGCACCACTGAACCAGTACATGCTCGCCCTGCTGGCCGTCGGCGCGATCCTCACGCTGATCCCGACCGACTCCAACTGGACGTACAACGTCGGGTCGATCCTCTGGGGCGGTGCGATCCTCATCGCGGGATACCTCTTCCAGGCGAGTTCGAATTCGAAGTGGCTTGTCTGGCTCAGCTATCTCGGTGGGGTGGTCTTCGCTCTCCTTGGCATCGCCGGTCTGGTGGGGTCGCAGGCACTCAGCGACGCCATGAACGTTGCATCCATCGTCCCCGTATTCGTTTGGACGGGTTGGATCGGCTGGGTGATGCTCAAGTCACACAAAGGTTCTGTCGCCCCCGCTCACTGACCATCTGCCTTCGAGGCGTGTCTTCCGGGTCGAGACGCCCGGGAGACACGCCCTAATGTTTCGACTGTGAGCAACTACAACATCGCCGTGATCCCCGGGGACGGCGTGGGTGTCGAAGTGACCGCCGAGGCCGCAAAAGCCCTGGACGCGGCCGCCGCTCGATTTGGCTTCGCTGCTCCGACGACCGAATACGACCTGGGTGGCCGGCGCTACCTGGACACCGGCGAGGTGCTCCCCGCCTCGGTCGAGGCGGAGCTTGCTGACCACGACGCCATTCTTCTGGGAGCGGTGGGAATGCCAGAAGTGCCGCCCGGAGTGCTCGAGCGGGGTCTGCTTCTCAAGCTCCGCTTCGACTTCGATCTGTTTGTCAACCTACGGCCGGTCAAGCTCTACTCCGCAGTCCCCTCGCCCATCGCCGGCCTCACCGCCGACCGGTGCGATCTCGTTGTGGTCCGGGAGAACACCGAAGGCCTCTACGCGGGAATGGGGGGTGTCTTCAAGCGGGACTCACCTCAGGAGGTGGCCACCCAGGAATCAATAAACACCCGTCACGGCGTGGAACGAGTGGTTCGCTACGCGTTCGACCTGGCCAGGAGACGCGAGGGTCGCCTCACACTGTGCCACAAGACCAATGTGCTCACATTTGCCGGAGACCTCTGGCAACGCACCGTTGACCAGGTCGGAGCCGACTACCCCGAAATCTCCACCGACTACGTCCACGTGGATGCCGCTTGCCTGTACCTGGTCAACAACCCCGAGCGCTTCGACGTGATAGTCACCGACAACCTGTTTGGCGACATCATCACGGACCTGGGCGCCGCC
>JBFJTO010000300.1:0-2429 GCA_041625295.1 Acidimicrobiia bacterium
CCGGGAACGGAAGACGCCTCGTCTGGCTCGGTGTCTTACGAGTTCGAGCCTTCACCGGCGGAGATCCTCGATCGGATCCTCCCGCGCTACGTCGAAGCGGGGATTTTCGGGATGCTTCTCGGAAGCTCCGCATCCGAGCACGCCTCCCGGCAGCGGGCGATGAAGGCGGCGACCGACAACGCCACCGAACTCACGAAGGTGTTGACGAGGGTGATGAATCAGGCCAGACAGGCGGCCATCACCACAGAGATTTCCGAGATCGTCGGCGGTGCTGAGGCTCTCGCCGACTCACTCGGTGAGAGATGAACAGGCAGACAGGAGCAGGACGAAATGGCTGATGTGAAGAGCTTGGGGCGGGTTGTGAAGGTCACCGGACCGGTGGTCGACGTGGAATTTGCTCCAGGTGAGCTTCCCGAGATCCTGCACGCTCTCGAGGTGGATCTGACCATCGAGGGACATACCGAAACGATTGTGTGCGAAACGGCTCAGCACCTGGGACGCAACCGCATCCGGGCCATCGCCATGAAGGGCACCGACGGTCTGGTGCGCGGTACCGAGGTTCGCAATCTGGGTTCGTCGATCACGGTCCCGGTCGGCCCCAAGACCTTGGGCCACATCTTCAACGTGTGGGGCGACACGCTCGATCCCGCAGGCAAGGACATCGAGTTCGACGAGCGGTGGCCGATCCACCGCAACCCGCCCGCCTATGCGGATGTCGAACCCCAGAAGGACTTGTTCGAGACGGGTATCAAGGTCATCGACCTGCTCGAGCCGTATGTCCTGGGCGGAAAGATCGGCCTGTTCGGGGGTGCCGGCACCGGCAAGACCGTGATCATCCAGGAGATGATCAACCGTGTGGCCACTCAGCACGGTGGAGTGTCGGTGTTTGCGGGTGTGGGCGAGCGCACTCGTGAGGGCAACGACCTCTTCAGAGAGATGACCGAGTCGGGTGTAATCGAGAAAGCCGCCCTCGTGTTCGGTCAGATGGATGAACCGCCGGGTGTGCGCCTTCGGGTCGCTCTGGCCGCTCTCTCTATGGCCGAGTATTTCCGCGACGAGATGCGCCAAGACGTGCTGCTCTTCATCGACAACATATTCAGGTTCACGCAGGCGGGTTCCGAAGTCTCCACGCTCTTGGGGCGCATGCCCTCGGCCGTTGGCTACCAGCCGACACTCAGTGGCGAGATGGGGTTCCTGCAGGAGAGGATCACCTCGCTGGCAGGACGGTCGATCACGTCGCTGCAGGCGATCTACGTTCCTGCCGACGACATCACCGATCCGGCTCCTCACACGACTTTCGCGCATCTGGACGCCACGACCGTTCTGACCCGACGGCTTGTGGAGCTGGGGATCTATCCGGCCATCGACCCGCTCGATTCGACGAGCCGGATCCTCGACCCGCTCTACGTGGGCCAGGACCACTACACGACGGCTCGCCGGGTCCAGCAGGTCTTGCAGCGCTACAAGGATCTCCAGGACATCATCGCCATTCTCGGCATCGACGAACTCTCCGAAGAGGACAAGTTGGTCGTCGCCAGGGCCCGGCGCATCACCAGGTTCCTGTCACAGCCCTTCTTCGTTGCTGAGCAGTTCACCGGCATTCCCGGCAAGTGGGTGTCGATGGAAGAGTCGGTTCACGACTTCAAGGCGATCGTCGATGGTGACGTCGATGACCTCCCCGAGCAGGCGTTCTACATGGTCGGCAACCTCGAGGAGGCCCGGGCCAAGGCGCGGGAGCTCTAGTGGCGAAATCGTTCCGGGTCGATGTGGTTGCTCCGGAAGCGATCATCTGGTCGGGTGACGCCGAGTTCGTGGTGGCCCGAACCACCGAGGGGGAGATCGGCATCCTCGCCGATCATGAGCCCTTGATGGCTGCTCTCACCACCGGCGCAGTCATCGTGGAGCACGGGTCGGAGAAGACGACCATCGGTGTCCACGGCGGTTTTCTGCAGATCATCGAAAACCAGGTGACACTATTGACCGACCGGGCACAGATCTCGACGGGTGGACGCGAGGGGGCGGTTGCTCTCGCCGATCGCCTGAAAGCGGACGAGTAGTCAGGGCGATTCGCACCGGCTGGCCAACTCGCTGACGCGGGCCGCCAGCCCGGAGCCCACGGCACCCGAGATGGTCGGGAGCATCACGGTGGCCAGAAACCCCTTTGGTGAGAGCGTCACCGCAACTTCGATTCCCGACCCGGTTGGTTGCGGTGAGATCTCAACGGAGATGTTTCCGCTCAGATCTCGAGTTTCGATAACCACGCTCATAGCGCTGGGGTGGGTCGAGAGCGTGGTTTTGGCAGTGCCTGGATAGCTCTTGGCCGCCACCACGGCTTCGAACCTGTACCCGGCCAGGTTGCCCGCGGCGTCGTGGGCGGCGTCGTATGCCTGTGCCCCCGCAATCGACCCCCATGTGTCGGCGAGCTGCAG
>JBFJTO010000301.1:0-2368 GCA_041625295.1 Acidimicrobiia bacterium
CGAGCACGCCTACTGGCGCGATGTGGGTTCTGTGGATGCCTATCACGAAGCCAGCATGGATCTGGTGTCCGTGAACCCGGTGTTCAATCTCTACAACCGTGACTGGCCGATCTACACCTCTGATCTGACCGCTCCGCCCGCCAAGGTCGTGGCTGTCGCAGAATACGGTGCTGGCCAGGTCGCCGATTCGATGCTTTCGGCGGGGGTGGTCGTCTCGGGCGCATATGTGAGGGGCTCGGTGCTTTCGCCTTGGGTTCGCGTCGAACCCGGCGCCGTGCTGGACAATTCGGTGATCCTTCACGACGTCGAGGTGGGGCCGGGTGCCTTGATCCGCAACGCCATCATCGACAAGGGCGTGGTGGTGCCACCGAGATACAGGATCGGGTATGACATCGAAGAAGATAGGGGGCATGGCCTGGATGTGACCAGTGGCGGAATTGTGACTGTTCCCAAGCATCACGTGCTGGGTTGAGGACCTCCCCGCACCAGCGCCACCATCCCGAATCCGGCAATCTCGGCGCTGGTCGACTTGACCGGCCTTCCCCCATCGCCCGGTGCGGCGGTGTTGAAGGCGAGATTCCAACCGTGCCTGCCGATCTGGTCGGGGATCGAGAATTCGATCGGGTCCGAATACCCGTTGAACATGATGAGAAGATCGGAGTCGGGAGTTGTTCCGGCCTCTGCTTGGACATCCCCGCCTCTGAGGTAAAGGGCCACGCATCGCGCCAGAGTGTGGTTCCAGTCGACGTCGGTCATGTCCAGACCCGCGGGCGTGAACCAGTGAACGGTGCCGGGTCGCCCGGATAGCCACACCGCGCGCCGCAGGCTCGGATGCGCCATTCGAAAGGCAATCACCTTTTTGGTGAAGGCGAGAAATTCGTGGTCGACTGCTTCCCATGCGTACCAGGTGGTCTCGTTGTCCTGGTTGTAGGCGTTGTTGTTGCCCGATTGGGTCCTTCCGATCTCGTCTCCACCCAGCAGGAGGGGGGTCCCGATGGAGACCAAGAGCGTGGCGATCAGTGACCGTCTTCGCCGTTCTCGGATGGCGAGGATCTCTGGATCGTCGGTGGGTCCCTCTACGCCGCTGTTCCACGAGCGGGTGTCTGCGTGCCCATCCCGGTTGTCTTCCCCATTAGCGAGATTGTGTCTCTGGTTGTAGGCGACCAGATCGGACAGTGTGAATCCGTCGTGGGACGTGACGTAGTTCACAGAAGCCTGCGGTGTTCTCCCCGACGCTCCGAATACGTCCTCGCTCCCGGAGAGTCGGGTGGCGAATTCCCTCAGGCCGGTCCCTGATCCGCGCCAGAAGTCCCGCATCTGGTTCCGGTACTTGTCGTTGAGTTCGCTCCATCCTCTGGGAAAGCCACCCAGGCGATATCCGGATGGTCCAACATCCCAGGGTTCGGCGATCAGTTTCACTCCCTTCAGAGTCGGATCCTGGGAGACGGCACCGAAAAAGCCACCTCTGGGATCAAACTCGTCGGCGGTTCGCCCCAGGGTTGTCGCCAGGTCGAAGCGGAACCCATCCACGTGCATTTCCTCCACCCAGTAACGAAGACTGTCCATCACCATCTGAAGGACGATCTCCTCGCCAAGGTCCAGCGTGTTGCCGGTGCCGGTCCAGTTGAGGTATTGGGACCGGTTTGCGGGATCGAGGCGGTACCAGGCGGCGTTGTCCAACCCGCGAAACGACAGCGTCGGGCCCATGGAGTTGCCTTCGGCCGTGTGGTTGTAGACGACATCCAGGATCACTTCGATACCGGCGCGATGGAGGTCCCTGACCATGGTTTTGAATGCGACCAACGCATCGCCGCCCGCCGCGTACTCGTGGTGCGGGGCAAAGAACCCGATGCTGTTGTAGCCCCAGTAGTTCTTGCGGCCGGTTGCCAGAAGGTGTTGGTCGTGCACGAATTCGTGAACCGGCAAGAGCTCGACCGCGGTGATCCCGAGAGAAGTGAGGTGGTCGATCGTCGCCTCTGCCGCCACTCCCTCGAAGGTCCCCCGGAGCCCACTCTCGACTCCGGGGTGTGTCATGGTCAGCCCTCGCACGTGCGTCTCATAGATGACCGAGTCGCTGAGAGGGATGCCGGGTCGTTTGTCCGGTCCCCAGTGGAAGCTGTCCGAGATGACCACCGACCTGGGCACGAACGCCGCCGAGTCGAGGCGGCTCATGATCTGGGTTCGACCCTCCATGTGTCCGATGAGGGCCGGGTCCGATCGAACGGATCCCGTCACTGCCCGCCCGTAGGGATCCAGGAGCAGCTTGGCAGGGTTGCATCGGTGGCCATCCATTGGAGCCCAGGGGCCGTGGACTCTGAATCCGTATTTCGTGCCTGGCGCCAATCCGGGAACCCGTCCGGAGTAGACG
>JBFJTO010000302.1:0-2367 GCA_041625295.1 Acidimicrobiia bacterium
CCATTCGCTCCGCGAACAAAGCCGGAAGTGGTGCGGTTTCCATCTCGGTGAGGTCGATGGACACCGACCCGCAGGCATCGCAAACCCGTCTCACGATGCCGCCTCCCACGGGTTGTGCCGAGCCGTACCGGTGGTGTTCTTGGCGGCACAGGATTCGCGCCTTGCGACGGCGCCGGCTTCCCGACTCTTCAACTACGCGATCAAAAGTCTCTTGCACGGCGGAAAGCCTATTACCGGCTGGGCGGTGTTCCTGGCATTACCGCAACGGCCGCAGCCTCCTCAACCGTGTCCACAAATGTCACGAATCGGTCGTCGGCGCCGAACTCTTCGGAGAGCATCGCCGCCAACCTGCGCCACCCGGAACCGACGGCAATGAGGGGCAGAGGGTGCGAATCGCTGAATGGAGCGACAAAAGAACGGTTCCAGGCGACGAGAAACTCAGCGAGCGTGCCGAGGCTCCCCGGCAAGGTGATGGCGACGTCGGCCATATCGACGAGCGTCTGTATGCGTTGGGCGATGGTGGTCGCTTCGACCGATGAGGTCAGGTAGGCGTTGGACCGATCCCGGCCGGGAAAGACGCTTGGCGCCAGTACTCCGACGACATCACCGCCTTCGTCTCGCGCCCCAAACGAGACCGCCTCCATGGTCCCTCCGTACCCGCCGTTGGCGACGACAAGCCCGGCCCGCGCCAGAAGGCGACCCAGGTTCTCGGCCTGTAGGTAGGCAGCGTCTCCAGGCTGGACCGCAGAAGCACCGAAAACGACCGCGGTTCTAGGCATGGCTGATCACATCCAGAACCGCGGCATGGATGATGTCCCGTTCGACATCGAGAAGAGCGTTGTGCCGTGACCGGTTCAACCACAGCAGACGGCATCGCGGTCCCAGGGCCCGGCGCAATCTCTCGCCGCTGTGAGGATCAACAGCCTCGTCGACGAGCGATTGCACGATCAGCGATGGCCTTCGAAGCCGTTTGGCCGACTTGATGGCTCGTCGCGAGAGTTTGAGCATCTCCGCAGCGGCGCGGGTCGGAAATCCGTCGTAGGTGATCCACAAACCTGCCGCTTCCCGGTCGAAGGGAATCGAGGTGTCGACGGTGCGCCTGATGCGGGGCATGAATCGATGGACGATGGGAGTGATGTAGATCTGGCGGTCCCGAAAGCGGATAGGAGCGTTGATCGTGGTCACACTTGCAGCCGCGGTCTCCGAGGCAAGCTGCAGCGCCAGCAGACCGCCCATCGAGAGTCCGACGAGGTGGATTCGTTCGGCGTCACAATCCGCCCCCGCCCTAGCCGATGCCATCCAGTCGGATGCGCCCGTTCCCGCCATGTCGTCTATCGATGTGCCATGGCCGGCGAGCAGCGGAGCCACGACGGTGTACCCGTGGTCGTTGAGGAATCTGGCCAACAGCCTGAAGTGGATTGGCACACCCGTGAAACCGTGGATGAGCACGACCGCCTCGCCGTTGGTCCCATCCAGGCGGAAACCTTCAAGCTCGGACGAGGCGATCAACCGTCTATCGCTTCCCGTATCCCTGCGAGGATTCGCTCCTGATCGATCAGCGCATGAGATTCGATGGCGAATTGGGGCCAGGGGGTGTCGAATCCTGTGATCCGGACGATCGGCCCCAACAGCGAATACATGGCCTTCTCTGCAACGGTCGCCGACACATCGGCAGCAATACCGGCAGTTCCTTGCGGTTCCTGAACGACGAGAAGCCGGCCGGTCTTGGTCACGGAGTCGAGGACCGTCTCACGATCCCACGGGAACAGGGTGCGCAGGTCGATCAACTCGACGGACACGCCTTCCGCCTCCGCAGCACGCACAGCCGCCATGGCCACCGGCACCATCCCTCCATAGGTGACCAGGGTCAGATCTGTTCCCTCGGTGCGCGCCCGGGCCCTTCCGATCGGGATCGTGTAATGGTCGAGAGGCACCTCCTCGCGCCCGGCCCGGTATAGAACCTTGGGTTCTAGAAAGATCACCGGGTCGGTTGCCTCGAGCGCCGCAGCCAGCAGACCCTTGGCCTCGATCGCAGTGCTGGGACAAACCACCACCAATCCCGGTGCGTGGGCGAAATATGCCTCGGGGCTGTCGCAGTGATGCTCGTGCGCCCCGATTCCCGCCCCGCTGGGGAATCTCACAACGACCGGGACCGTTACGTGACCCCGCGACCGGAACCGAAAACGGCCCAGATGGCTGACGATCTGGTCAAAGGCTGGATAGACGAAACCGTCGAATTGGATCTCGGCAATCGGCCGTGCGCCGGCGAGGGCCATCCCGATGGCGGTCCCGACGATCCCCGACTCGTTCAGCGGGGTGTCGATCACCCTCTGTTCGCCAAACACATCCTGGAGGCCCTCGGTGATC
>JBFJTO010000303.1:0-2334 GCA_041625295.1 Acidimicrobiia bacterium
GGAGGTCGGGAGGTAGTGGGCTAGCCATCCCACCAATCGGCCATGAGATCGGCCACCTGGTCGTGCCGGAAGTAAAAGAAGTGATTCGAACCGGGCATCTCCACGAGGTCGGCACCGATCGTCTCGGCATACCTCTTCACCTGCGAAGGATCTACCAGCCGATCCCGGTCACCGATGATGATCCGCCGTCGTGCCGGCGCCAGGCCGGTTTGGGGAGCCATTCCCACCGCCGGAGCGATGCCACATACGGGGCTGGAATCACCGATGGCAGCCTGCCACGCCAGGACCATGGCGCCGCCGAACGACCACCCGGCCAGAACCACGTGGCTGTGGCTCTCGCGGGCTGTCTGCACGGCGGCGTCTACGTCGGCGATCTCGTCGCGGCCGCCACCGTGGCTCCCTGACGAGTCGCCGGTTCCCCTGAAGTTGAATCTCAGGACGGCGTAACCCCGCTCCACGAGGCGGCCGGTAACCCCGTTCATGAGTGGCGCATGCATCGAACCCCCGAATCGGGGGTGGGGATGGCAGAAGACCACAGCGGCTCGCGGCTGGGAAGGCGTGTCCCATCGCGCTTCCAGGCTCTCGCCATCTCCGGTCACCAGAGCGGCTTTGGTGCCTCCCGGAGGAACACCCGAATCGCTTTGCCGCGGCTTGATCCGCATCAGCCGATAGCCACCGCGAACCAGGTCACCCCGGCAGCGAGGATCAGGATGGCCACCACGGCCGCTGCGATCAGTAGATATCGGGTCTGCACGGGTGGGCAGCGTAGTTCTCAGTCCCACTACCCTCGCCCCAAACGAGAAAGGACCGCAAGGTTGTATGACATCGTCGTGGTCGGGGGCGGTCCCGGCGGATACGCATCGGCTCTCTATGCACACAACTTCGGCTTGTCGGTCGCAATGGTCGACAAGGAGCGCCCGGGTGGCACCTGCCTGCTGAGGGGATGCATTCCCGCAAAGCAGTGGCTGCACATCGCCGAGGTGTTTTCAACAGTGCGCCATGCCGCCGAGTTCGGGGTGATCTCATCCGATCCCCAGCTCGACTGGCAGGCTGCGCTCGACAAGAAGAATCAGACAGTCGAGACCTTGGTGACCGGACTCGCCGGTCTGCTCAAGTCGCGCGGTGTCGACGTCATCAGCGGCTTTGGCCGTCTTGACGGACCGGGGCGGGTCATCGTGGAAACCGACGAGGGTTCCAGCCTTCTGGAGGGTCGAAACCTCATCCTCGCCACAGGTTCTCACGCCCGAACCATCCCCGGATATGAAATAGATGGGCGCTTGATCGTGACCTCCGACCACGCCCTCGACTGGACCCAACGGCCCGACCGCGTCGCCATCATCGGTGGCGGGGTGATCGGGTGCGAGTTCGCTTCGATGCTCACCGACTTCGGTAGCGAGGTTCACGTCTTCGAGGTTCTCGATCAGATCATCCCCGGCGGCGACCCCGAAGCGTCGAGACAGCTTCAGCGCTCACTTTCCCGGCGGGGAACGAAGTTTCACATCGGTGTCGGAGTCGAGGCTCCCAGAATCGGCGAGAACTCGGTGACCGTTCCTTTTGGCGAATCCTCCGTCGAGGTCGATGTCGTCCTCGTTGCCGTCGGTCGGGGCCCGAACACGGCCGGCGTGGGAATCGAGTCGACCCGGGCGGTCCTGGATAGAGGATTTGTCGTCACCGACCTCGAGACGATGCAGACCGATGAACCCGGTTTGTTCGCGGTGGGCGACATCGTGGCCGGCACGGCCCAGCTCGCCCATGTCGGGTTTGCCGAGGGCATCGCTGCGGTGACGCAGATCGCCACCGGCGCCTCCGCTCCGGTGGACTATCGAGCGATACCCAGAGTCACATACACGCATCCGGAGGTCGCCGAGGTGGGTCTCACAGAAGCCCAGGCTCGGGAGGCGGGCCTGCAAGTCGACGTCACCAAGCATGGTTTCGGTGGTGTGGGCAGAGCCATCATCATCGGCGAGAATCAGGGGTTCGTGAAAGTCATCGCAGAGAAGAACGGCCCCATCGTCGGTGCATCCGTGGTCGGTCCCCAGGCCGGGGAGTTGATCCACGAACTGATGTATGCAGTGGGCTGGGAGGCTCTCCCGTCCGAAGCAGCGGCCTTCGTACATGCGCACCCGGCGCTTTCCGAGGCCGTTGGCGAGACGTTGCTGTCGTCCACCGGGCGAAGCCTTCACTAGGAGCGAGGAGTCGATGCATGCGTGTTGAGATGCCGCAGTTGGGTGAAACGGTCACGGAGGGGACGATCCTTCGTTGGGCGAAGCGTGTCGGCGATGTCGTCGCCGAGGATGAGGTTCTTCTGGAGATTTCTACCGACAAGGTGGATAC
>JBFJTO010000304.1:0-2328 GCA_041625295.1 Acidimicrobiia bacterium
AGGATGAAGGCGCATTCCTGGAGGTCCTGTGGGTCCGTGTGTTGTCAGGTCACGGCATTCCCGAGGAGCCCTGGGGCTCACGGTGGCTGGAACCCACAACCCTGGCTCTTCTCTCCGGTGATTGGGAGACGTCTCCGGCCCGGATCGTCGACGCCGTCATCGACGTCGCCATGGAGGCCGCCCGCTTGGGAGCGCTCGAGGGATGAAGATCGGAGCCCACGTGTCGGGCGCGGATCCCCTCGGGGAGGCCGCAGCCCGGGGCGCGGAAGCGGTCCAGATCTTTCTCTCCAATCCTCAGAGCTGGAAGAAACCGCTGCCCCGCCAGGACGCGGAGACTCTGCGCACCAGTGGTCTACCCATCTACGTCCATGCCCCTTATCTCATCAATCTCGTCGCAGGGAACAGCAGGGTGCGAATCCCGAGCCGAAAGATCCTTCAAGAGACCTGCGATGCGGCTGCGCTCATCGGGGCTGCCGGGGTGGTCGTTCATGGCGGTCATGCCACCGGCTCCGAGGACGTCACAGAGTCCCCGGCCCGATGGCGCAAGGCTCTGGAGCAGCTCGAAACCGGCGTGCCGGTTCTGATCGAGAACACCGCAGGGGGCGACTTCGCCACCGTCCGGCATTGGAATGGACTGGCCGCGCTGTGGGAGGAGATCGGACCGTTCGGCGTCGGGTTCGTTCTCGACACCTGCCATGCCTGGGCAGGCGGTGTCCCTCTCGAAGGGATCGTGGAGAGGACCCTGGCCATCACGGGGCGCATCGACCTGATCCACTGCAACGACTCGAGGGATGGCTTCGACTCGGGTCGGGATCGCCATACCAATCTCGGATCTGGTGAGATACCCATCGACTCGATCCTCTCGATCGTGCGCGACGCCGACACCACAGTCGTGGTGGAGACGCCGGGTGATGTCGCCGAACACCGTGCGGACATCGCCACCCTTCGGAGAGGTCTATGAGACGGCTCGTGGTTCTGGCATTGGTTCTCTCGGCTTGCACGCTGAACAGCCGCGGCCCCTGGGTCGACGAGTCCGGAAATCAGATGTCGGGCAACGATGTGATCGAGTTCGACGGGTTTGCTTCGTGCGGGCAGGAGAAGGTCATTTTCATGAGGTTCTTCGGTGACCAGTACGCAAAGGACGCCGAGGGAGCGCTTGGGATTCTTCGCTCGCCGGTCGATGATCGAGTGATCGAATTCGCGCTCGTCCCTGCGGTCCCGGAGGATGCTCAAGCAACCGGGATCACCCACCAGGGCCGGGAGATCTTCGTTGGTTCGGACCGTTCCGATTACCTCTACATACGTCTTCCCGGGGGATCGGCGGAGCGATGGCCGAGAGCCGAGGTCGAGTGCGTCACATCGTGAGACGCGCGCAGATGGCTCGTCTGCACACCTATCCGACTCAACTACCCTTTCTGAACAGAGCACGGGCGACCAACTTGGCGGCTGAGGCTCGAAGCGCAGCATGATCTACAACGAGCCGACGTCCCCCAACCCTGAGCGGTGGGGAGAGAGGAGCTAGCCATGGTCGCCACACAGAGGGTGACCGTTCCGGCGGTCAGGGCCCGCAAAGCGGGTGAACCACTCACGATGATCACCGCGTACGACTATCCGGGGGCGAGCATCGCCTCGGATGCGGGAATCGACATCATCCTGGTTGGTGATTCAGTCGCGAATGTCGTCCACGGGTTCGAAGACACCCTGGCGGTTGACGTGGACATCATGATCCTTCACGCCGCCGCGGTCCGCCGCGCCAAGCCGGAGTGCCTGGTGGTCGTCGATATGCCCTGGCTGTCGTATCACGTGAGTCCCGAGGATTCGGTTCGCAATGCCGGACGGCTGATCAGGGAAGGCGGAGCCGAGGCAGTCAAGATCGAGGGCGGGCGGAGCCGGGTCGAAGTCATCGAGAGGATCATCGCCGCCGAGATTCCCGTGATGGGCCATCTGGGTCTGACCCCGCAGTCGGTCCATGCGATGGGCGGTTACAAGGTGCAGGGGAAGCTTCTCGAAGAGGCAAACGCGATGGTCGAAGACGCCAAGGCCCTGGATGCTGCCGGAGTGTTCGCGATCGTCCTCGAAGGAATTCCGGATGTCCTTGCGGAAGTGATCACCGCGACGGTGTCGGTCCCAACCATAGGGATCGGTGCCGGACCGGCCACCGATGGACAGGTCCTGGTCTTTCACGATGTTCTCGGATTGGGCAACGGTCACTATCCGAAGTTCGTGCGCTCCTATGCGTCCCTACGCGACGAGGCGGTCATGGCGGTCAAGCGGTACATCGCCGATGTTCGCGGCGGAGCGTTCCCGGGTGATGCCGAGACCTATCAC
>JBFJTO010000305.1:0-2311 GCA_041625295.1 Acidimicrobiia bacterium
AGAGTTTCGCCCGCATGGCGACGGACAAGTCTGACGGTGGCGTTCTGTAGGTACTGCAGGTCGAGTTCGGGCTCAAGGTGTCCGGGGAGGGCCGACTGTTCGTCGCCAAGAGCTTCGTAATCGGCTTCGGGATCGGCCCAGGCCGCCAGGACCTCGTTGTATCTGTCAAGGAGGGCTCTCGTCTGGGCTGCCCCGGTCATGATGTTGCCGAGGACATCGAGCTCCGGGTCGAGTTGCGGTTCCTGTTCCAACAACCCGACAGAAAACCCTTCGAGCAGCCGGGATTCGCCCGTGAAGGAGTCGTCTTGCCCGGCCATGATCTTCAGCAGGCTCGACTTGCCGGCACCGTTGGGGCCGAGAACCCCGATCTTGGCACCGTAGAAAAACGACAGAGAGATGTCCTTGAGCACATCCCGATTGGGCGGGACGTGCTTCGACATCTTGTACATCTGATAAATGAAGTCGGGCACGGCGTGAGGGTAGCGACACGGTGCCTGGACCCGGCCAGGGGTACCTGTACCCTGCCGGGGTGCACCGATTCATTGGAGTATTGGCCGCCCTGACGATGCTGGTAGCGACACCGGCGTTGGCGTCCAATCATGGTCTGCAGACCGCGGCCGATGCCACCTACTCGGTGGACCTGGACGCCTCGTCGATCGATGTGGCCATCGACTTCGTACTCACCAACACGCTTCCCGACGACGTGGGTCCCAAAGGACGGACTCGGTACTACTTCAACGCTTTCTCGGTACCAGTCCCCGGGAGCGTGGAGGTCGTTGACGCCTTCGACGACACCGGAAAGCCCCTAGACGTCGTCTTGGGGGCACCGGACGGACAGGCTCGGGTTGCAGTTGTGTCCTTTCCCCGCCTGTTCTTCGAAGAGTCGATTCGAGTGGATCTGCGCTATCGGATGCCGGGTGGGGCGCCGCGCTCGGAGACGACTACGAGAGTCAACCCCGCCTTCGCCTGGTTCACTGCATGGGCATACGGCGACCCGGGCCTGGCGTCGGTGTCGGTTCTCGCACCCGATGGATTCGAGATTCAGACTCTCGGCTCTCCTCTCGGTGAAGACCTGGTCGCCACGGCCATCGAGGATCCATCCGGCTGGGTGGCAGTGGTGTCCGCTCGCAGCGACGACCGCCTGGTGCGTCGAGACCTGGCAGATGTGAAGCTCGCATACTGGCCGGGAGACGATGCCTGGGCTGACTTCGTCGGTGGAGTCTTGGCCGATGGCTTGCCGGTGCTGGAAAAATTGATCGGTCGCCCCTGGCCGGCATCCGGTCTCGAGGTGGTCGAGTCATCCGGTCCTGCTCTTTCTGGATACGCCGGCTGGTATCTCCCCGCAGAGGGTCGAATCGAGTTGGGCGAGGAACTCAACGCAGCGGTTGTTCTCCACGAGGCAACCCATGCATGGTTCAACTCGAACCTGTTTTCGGATCGGTGGGTCAGCGAAGGTCTGGCGGAGGTGTTTGCCGGTGCTGCTCTCGAAGCCTTGGGATCAGAACACGCGCCACCCGCGATCCCCGAGGACATTTCCCCGTTCGCTCTGAATACGTGGCCACCCGCCGACGGATCGGCCACCGATCCATACGGATATGGCGTTTCCTACAAGGTGATGAAGGCTCTATCCGATGACGTGGGGCTGGAGGGATTGGCACAAGTGATCTCCTCTGCCAGCGACGCTTTGACTTCCTATCCGTTGGCGGGGAAGAGAGAGCCCCTGGAACTACCGCACGATTGGCGCACACTCCTGGACCGGTTGGAGAACGTGGCAGGCTCGACCGAGGCCGATGGTCTGTTCAGGACCTTCGTGCTCACGCCGTCGCAGATCACCGAACTCGACGCGAGGAACAGCACACGCACCGACTACGCGGATCTTCTGCGAGAGGCAGGAGGATGGAGTGCACCAGTCGATGTTCGGAACGCCATGGCAAGTTGGAGATTCGCCGACGCACAGGTTCTCATCGGCAAGGCGCGGGAAGCTCTGGCCGTGCACGACGAGGTCGGCCGCAAGGCGGCATCGGTGGGTGCCACGCTTCCCGATGGTCGGGAACTGTTCGAGACATCGAGCATTGCCACGTCCCGTGCCCGTTACGAGTCCCAACTCGAGGCCATCGACCTGGTGGTTGCCGCATCGGATTTATCCTCCAGCCTTCCGGATCCGGCCATTCTGGAGTCGATCGGACTGATCGGTGTGGACACGAGCATCGAAGGCGCGATCGCAGCGCTCAACGCGGGTGACCTCTCCGGTGCCGAGCGGCTGGCACGAGACCTGATCTCCGTGTACGAGGCGGCCCGCGATCGGGGGATC
>JBFJTO010000306.1:0-2292 GCA_041625295.1 Acidimicrobiia bacterium
AAATCGAGAACGTGGGGAACGAGGTCGATGATCGACTCGAGGTTCTCGACCGCACCCCGTGGATTCCCGGGCAGGTTGACTATGAGACTGGCACCGATCGATCCGACCGTGGCCCTGGAAAGCGCCGCGCGCGGGGTTTTGGCGATTCCGGCCGCCAGCATCATGTGAACCAATCCGGGAGCCTCTCGTTCGATCACGGATCGAGTTGCCTCCGGGGTCACGTCGCGGGGACCGAACCCGGTACCCCCGGTGGTGACCACAACTGAGGCGACACCGGCCAAGCTCCGCAGCTCTGCCGCAATCGACTCCCTCTCGTCGGCAATGACCCGTTGGTCCACGATTTCGAAACCGGCTGCCGAGAGCGCCGCGACCACTGCAGGTCCGGCGGCATCGATCCGGGAACCGGCTACGACACCGTCGCTGATGGTGAGAACCGCAGCTCTCACGCTCGGAAGGTGAAGTTGAGCCTCTCGTCCCAGGGTGGAATCGGCACTCCCGGCTGCACGAGCAGCTTGAGCGCGAACAGAAACAACACCACGATGACCAGGCCGATCGAGAGACCCCGCTCCTCGACGAGGGCGGGTGGTCGGAACTGATGGGTAGATGGCGCCGCAGCAAGCGTGATCAGCGTGAACAGCCCCACGAACGGCAATGTCGTGAGGATCCCGGTATCCCCTGCTGGCAAGAAGAAGGCAACCGAAAGAAGCGGCGCGACAACTCCGGGAATCACCGCGATCGATGCAACGAATCGCAACCTCTCCGCAGAGGTGGCCACCTCGGTGCGGTGACGGGCAAACCCGAGGAAGGCACCCGCGGCCGCAATCGAGACCAGCACCAACCCCAACACCCCTGCCGCACCGAGAACGATGTCGAGTCCTGCCGGAAACGTGATACCCGCCAAAGCGGTCGCCAGTGTTCCTTTGGACGCGGGAAGGAGCGCCAGGTCCACGAAAACGATGCGGAACGCGTGCAGCGCCGTCCACAGCATCACCAGCTTGCCTGCCCCCCGGTCTATGGCCGCCGGGAAGAGCACCGTCAGGCTGACGGCGAGCACGAGAACGGCCACCGTCCCGCCGAGAAGCGCCAGATCGGACCCACCCGGTCCGAGGTTGGTCACAACATGGTTGAAAACGGCGTCGCGGCCGAGAAAGGCTCCGGTGATGGCAACTCCGAGCTGTTCGACCCACCGCGCCAGGACGATTCCGACCACTGCGGCAAGAACCGAGTTTGCGAAGTAGGGCCATGTGGTTCTGACGACGAGCGGACGATCGACTTGGGCGGTCATTGCTTCACCTCTCCGATGGCAGCTTATCGGCTCGCCTTTGTGTTGCGAGTGCATCTCCGTCGGGTCATGACAGCCTCCAGAATCACTGGATCGGGTTTTCGACACCCCGGACCCGATATCCTCTGGGGCTGATCGAACTTGGAAACGGAGTCACAGCCTTGCCTGCTTGCCACCCGGCCATGGAGCCAGCTACAACCGCCACGATCGGGATCGAGTTTCGATGACTCAGCCGCGCATTCTGATCATCGAGGACTCCGCTTTGACCTCGCGACTGTTGAGAGCAGCGCTCGAAGACATCTCCGACAACATCGAACTCGCGCACGACGGCCAGGACGGGCTCACCGCTATTCGAGCCGATCTCCCCGACCTGATCATCCTCGACCTCTGGCTCCCCACACTCGATGGATGGTCGGTCCTGGAGAGAACCCGAGACGACCCGCGTTCTGCCATGGTTCCCGTGATGGTGATCACCGGATTCGGTGGCGAAAGCAACCGGCGACGCGCCGAGGCGGCCGGCGCCAACGCCTTTCTTTCGAAGCCATTCAGCCGGGCTGAGCTGCTCGCGGAGACCAACCGGTTGCTCGGCTGAGGGCGCGGACCACGGGTTTGAGATGGCCACGGATAGTCGGAACTCCGACACATCACGGAAGTTCTCAGCCCCGAGGCCCGTTGAGGCTTGCAATGAGACTCTCGATAGCCGTGTTGATGCTTGCGGCGGCATGCTCGGCTCCGCAGGAGACTTCGCCGCCAGCGGGCGTTCAAACATCGGCACCATCGGTCACCTCCACCTCTCCGGAAACCACGACCACGATGGTGGGCTCCCTCCCGCCTCAGCTCGCCGCCGTCACGGGCAACTGGGACACCGACTTCGCGAAGACCTCCATCGATCTCGGAGAGTTGCTGGTGGGAATAGGAGCTCCCGACCCCCGCGATCTGATTCCACCTCTGGACGATCCCAAGTTCGAAACCATCGACCAGGGGGATGCTTGGCTCGAAGCGCAGGAACC
>JBFJTO010000307.1:0-2279 GCA_041625295.1 Acidimicrobiia bacterium
CCTGCAACCCGGAGATGTCGCCATCGTCCCGGACCCCTCCTATCCGATCCACATCTATGCCCCGGTTTTGGCGGGAGCGGAGGTGCGCCGGGCCCCGATCGACACCGATGCGGACTACTTCGATGTATTGGAGCAGATGTTTCAACACGCCTGGCCGAAGCCGCGAGTGATCATCGTTTCTTTTCCCCACAACCCCACGACCCGCACCGTAGAGCTTGGTTTTTTCGAGAAGCTGGTGCGGTTCGCGCAGGAGAAGGACGTGATCCTGGTTCACGACTTCGCCTACGCGGATGTCGCCTTCGACGGTTACTCACCCCCCTCGCTCCTGCAGGTGAACGGTGCCAGGGAGGTGGGAGTCGAGTTGTACACACTCACCAAGGGTCACTCGATGGCGGGGTGGCGCATGGGGTTCATGGTTGGGAATGCCGAGATCGTCGCTGCCCTCGCAAAGCTCAAGTCGTACCTCGACTACGGAACATTTCAACCGATCCAGATCGCTTCGATCATCGCCCTCAACGAGGGTGACGACTACGTGGCCGAGGTCAACTCCATCTACAAGGGCCGCCGTGATGTGCTCATGGATGGTCTCCAGAGGGCGGGTTGGGCGATCCCCAAACCCAGAGCGACGATGTTCGCATGGGCTCCCATACCCGAGAGGTTTGCTCACATGTCGTCGCTCGAGTTTGCGATCCACCTTCTCGACAACGCCAAGGTCGCTGTGAGCCCTGGAATTGGATTCGGATCCTCCGGGGAGGGTTACGTGCGGTTTGCGATGGTCGAGAACGAACATCGAATCGGGCAGGCCATGCGAGGCATCCGCAAGGCATTGGAGACCTGAGATGGCATTTCCCGACGGAATCGCCGACTTCCGCTCCGACACCGTGACCCGACCCACACCGGAGATGCGACGGGCCATGGCCGAGGCCGAGGTCGGCGACGATGTTTACGGCGATGACCCGACCGTGAACAGGCTTGAAGAAGCGGCCGCCGCGGCAGTCGGCATGGAGGCCGCGGTGTTCACTCCATCTGGGACGATGGGCAATCAGCTGGCCGTGATGGTGCAGACGCACCCCGGCGAGGAAGTGCTTTGTGAGGAAGGGGCCCACCTTCGCAACAACGAGGTGGGTGCGTCCGCGGCATTGTCGGGTGTGGCCTTCCGGTTGGTGCACGCTCCGGGCGGCCGCATCGAACCCATGCAGATCGACCAGGCGATGTCGGCGGCGGGATTCTTTCATCCCCGGATTCGATTGATGACCTGGGAAAACACCCACAACCTCTCGGGTGGCCGGGTTGTGCCGCTGGAGGTGATGAACTCGGGAAACCAGGCGGCACGACGGCACGGGCTGTCGGTCCATCTCGATGGCGCCCGCATCTTCAACGCCGCCGTGGCTCTTGGTGTGGGTGCCGAGCAGGTCGCCGCGGGCGTCGATACGGTCCAATTCTGCTTCTCGAAAGGTCTGGGAGCCCCGATCGGCTCGGTGGTCTGCGGGTCCAGCGATCTCATGGCGGAGGCTCGTTACCTGCGCAAGCGCCTGGGCGGCGGCATGAGACAGGTTGGCGTCATCGCCGCCGCGGCTCAGGTGGCTCTCGGGGGTTGGGAGCGTCTCGAGGCCGATCACCGTCTCGCCACCCGCCTTGCTCATGCCCTGGCCGACCGTACTCCGAATGCCATCGACCTCGAGTCGGTTGAGACGAACATGGTGAACGTGGTCGTCTCCCATCTGGCCTTGTCGTGGGAGGAGATCCAGGCGAGGCTCGACTCTGCGGGGATTCGAGCCAATTCGCCCAGGGGCGGAGTCTGGCGTCTGGTGACTCATCGGGACGTCGATGGGTCGGACGTCGACCGTCTCGTCACCGCTTTGTTCGGAGCGTGAACCCCGGGGTTAACCTCCGGCGACGGGCGCGACGGGAGATCTAGTTGTTCGCGGTGCTGTTTCCAGGGCAGGGAAGCCAGTTCGTCGGCATGGGTGCCGGCCTATTCGAGGCGCGTCCTGATCTGCTCGGGTTCGAGGCCGATCGGATTCTGGGTTTCCCGCTCCGTGCGATGTGCATCGAAGGGCCAGAGGAAGCCCTGACCCGCACCGAACATGCTCAACCGGCCCTGTTCGCGTTGGCCTATGCGCTGTGGGCACAGCTAGAACCGCGGCTGCCATCGCCGCCAGCGGCGGCCGCGGGCCACTCGCTGGGTGAGTACACCGCTCTCACGGCAGCCGGGTCGTTCGAATTCTTCACCGCCCTCGGAATCGTGGCCGAGCGGGGCAGAGCCATGGCCGCAGCCG
>JBFJTO010000308.1:0-2264 GCA_041625295.1 Acidimicrobiia bacterium
CTCCCGTAGCTCCGCCGGTGGAAGGAATCTCCCGTCCGGTCCTGCGTTGTCGCGAAAAGGAATATTGACGGCTCCCGGTATGTGTCCTGGCCGCCTGTCCACGATCTCAACATCGCCCCGGTATCGCTCGGGCGCCCGGGCATCCACGATGGTTCGCTCTCCGATCATGCTCAAAACATCGCTGAAATCGACCCGATCCCGCCAATACGAGGCGATCCGATATGAAGAGGGCTTGGTCTTGCGTACCGCTGAGGTCGTGGGCAATCCCGCGTCCTGCCACGCCGCCATCCCTCCGTTCAAGACCAAGACGTTTTCGTGTTCGATCGAGCGCAACATCCACCACATCCGTGCGGCAATGGATCCAATGGCGTCGTCGTAGACAACGACGGTGTCGGAGCGCTTCACTCCCAGAGTGCGCAGGGTCTCACAGAACTCGGCGGGGTCGGGCAGGGGATGGCGTGCCGATCCGGTGGGGCTCGCCAGATCGGTGTCGAGGTCTACGAAGACCGCCGTGGGGATGTGAGCGGTCGAGTATTCCTGCCTTCCCCTGGCCTTGTCAGCCAGATACCAGCGGGTATCGCAGATGAAGAAGTCCCGGTCGTGGAGGTTCGCTTCGAGTTCGGCAGGTTCGATGAGAAAGGAACTCATTCTTCTTCGTCTGTGTGTTTCAGTTCCTCACCCAGATCTTCGAACGTGCGGGCCAGGGCGTTGACCAGAGAGGATGCAACACCTTTAAGCCGGTCCCGCATTTCCGGGTCCCGGGCCGCGTCGCCGAGGGAAGCGATGAGTCGTTGCGCCGCCCCACCGAGCGTCGAAAAAGCTTGCTTGAGCTCATCCTCGCCGGGCCCGTCCTCGCCGGCGATACCTTGATACCTGGCCTTCAGTTCGTCGCGCACCTGTGCCCACCGGTCGCCCACCTGTTTCCACGGGTCGGGTCCGGCCTTAGGATCGCCTTCGTGAGACTCCACCTACTCGATGGTACCTACGAGCTGTTCCGTGCACACTTCGGCGCCCCGCCCCGTCGTTCCCCCGATGGCCAAGAGATCGGAGCGGTGGTCGGGGTCATCCAGAGCACGTTGTCCCTGCTTCGCGAACCCGACGTGACCCACGTCGCGGTCACCACCGACCACGTGATCGAGTCGTATCGCAACAACCTCTTCGACGGCTACAAGACAGGCGAGGGAGTGCCCCCGGACCTGTATGCGCAGTTCGGGCTTGCCGAAGAGGCGCTGCGCTCATTGGGGGTGGTGGTATGGCCGATGGTGGAGTTCGAGGCCGACGATTGCATGGCCTCAGCCGCCCACAAGTGGAAGTCGGTGGCCCAGGTGGTCATTCTCAGTCCCGACAAAGACATGATGCAATGTGTCGAAGGAAACAGGGTCGTCACCTTCAACCGCCGGGACCGAAAGATGTTCGACGCGGCCGGAGTGGTCGAGAAGTTCGGTGTGGAGCCGGGATCGATTCCCGACTACCTGGCCCTGGTCGGTGACACCGCCGACGGCGTTCCCGGGATCCCGAGCTGGGGGGCAAAGTCGGCGTCGACCCTCCTGGCCCGCTATCGATCCATCGAGGAAATCCCCCCGGATCCCGACACATGGGATGTGACGGTTCGGGGTGCTGCGAGGCTGTCGGAGAACCTCGAGCGGGCCCGGAGCGATGCCGCTCTGTACAAGGTGCTCACCACGCTCCGGATCGATGTTCCCATCGTCGAGAGTTTCGAAGACCTCGAATGGCGGGGGGTCCGGCGTACCGATTACCTGGCCCTTTGCGATCGTCTTGGCCTCGCCGAATTGAGGTCCCGCCCCGAACGGTGGCAGTAGCGACCTCCACTCCGGGCTACCCGTGCGCCGTGATCCACCTATGCCCGTGCCAGCAACCCTCGGTTGGCGGTGATGGTCACTCCGGGTCGTCGGTCATCACGATGTCGAAGCGATCGAGGCAGTCGGAGCAGCGGTAGGCGAGGACGGTGCCCACCTCAACTTCACCGTCCTCGGGGAGAAACGAGATCAGATTGGCGACGCCAAGGCATTCGACGCACGCGATCATTTCCGGCGGCTTCACATCCCCAACCTACCTCGAGTTCGATCTTCGGCGGCCGGCTATGGCGCATCTTGGGAGACCGTGACGGGTCTCTTTGCCGTCAACAGGATCGCCGAGCCCAAGACCCCCGCAACGATCGAGCCGAAGAACACCCCGGCCTTGGCCTCATTGGCCAGCACGGGGTCGGTGAAAGCAAGCGCAGTTATGAACAGCGCCACCGTGAA
>JBFJTO010000309.1:0-2263 GCA_041625295.1 Acidimicrobiia bacterium
CTTTCCATCGAGTGATCCACGGTGGGCGGATGCCGACAGCCTCGAGATGTTGAGACATGCCGTTCGTCTCGCCGCCGAGCAGCAAATACATCCCGACAGCGTCGACGTGACCGTGGTTGCAGAGGGTGTCAGGATCGCGCCTCATCGGGAGCAGATGCGATCAAACCTCGCATCGGCTCTCGGCATCGAGGTCGCCTCGGTCTCGGTGAAGGCTACGACCACCGATGGGATGGGGTTCGTCGGCGAGGGCGAAGGGATGGCCGCCACAGCCGTCGTTGTGGCAACGACATCCCCGTAACATGCCGTTGCCATGATTGAGGTCTACAACACGCAGGGTCGCGCTCGCCAGGTTTTCGAGACCCGTGATCAAGGCAAGGTCGCCATGTACGTGTGCGGACCGACGGTCCAGTCGGAGCCCCACGTGGGCCACGGCCGTTCCGCGGTTGCCTTCGACGTGATCCGGCGCTATCTCGAGTGGCGCGGGTACCAGGTGAGATTTGTGCGCAATGTCACCGACGTGGAGGACAAGATCATCGCCGCCGCCAACCAACTCGGCGTCGATCCATCGGAGCACGCGGCGAGGGTTGCTGCCATGTTCGCCGAGGCGTTCAGAGCTTTGTCGGTCAGAGAACCCGATGTGGAGCCAAAAGCCACGGAGCACATTCCCGAGATGATCTCCATGATCTCCCGGCTGATCGAGAGGGGTCTTGCCTATCCGGCCGACAACGGGGATGTCTACTTCTCGGTTCGGACCCTGGAGGGGTATGGAAAGCTCTCAGGTCATGATCCCGACGAACTGCGGTCAGGGGCTCGTATAGAGATTTTGGAGGCCAAGGAGGATCCCCTCGACTTCGCTCTCTGGAAGGCGGCCAAGCCCGGAGAGCCGGCCTGGGATTCGCCTTGGGGATTCGGTCGTCCCGGGTGGCACATCGAGTGCTCTGCGATGGCGGAGAAGTATCTGGGCGAATCGTTCGACATCCACGGGGGTGGCACCGACTTGATCTTTCCCCACCACGAGAACGAGATCGCTCAGTCCGAGGGCGTGTCCGGTCGCACCTTTTCCCGCTACTGGCTTCACAACGGGATGGTGAATCTGGGGGGTGAGAAGATGGCCAAGTCAACGGGCCATGTGATCGATCTCGCCTCGGCGATAGCGCGATTTGGCGGACCTGCGGTTCGTCTCTTCTATCTGCGGGCCCACTACCGCTCCCCGCTGGAGTTCTCTGAAGAGCTTCTCGAAGATGCCAAGAACTCTCTGGACCGGGTGGTGAGGCTGCTGGGTCGCTCCGACAGCGGCCCAACCCCGGATCCGGCGGTGATCGCGGCTTTTGCGACCGCGATGGACGACGACTTCGCCACTCCGGAAGGCCTCGGAGTCCTGTTCGAGGCGGTGCGAGATGCCAACCGGGAGTTAGACTCCGAACAGGACGCGGGACCGCTGCTCGCCGCGATATCAGAGATCCTGGGAGTGCTGGGGTTGGACACGGGCACCAAGGTCGACCTCTCCGACGTTCAATCGAGCATCGAGGAATTGGCGGGGTCGCTGGGATTGCCGACCGCTACGACCCTGGCCGAGTATCTCGACGCCATCGTCGCCGCCCGGCGCCAGGCCCGCGACGAAAGGGATTGGAAGCGGGCGGACGAGATCCGGAACCGTCTCGGCGCCATCGGCGTCTCAATCGAGGATGGGGCGGATGGCTCTCACTGGCATCGGCGATAGCGTCGAAGGCTTTCATGCGGTGGCTGCGGCCATGACGGCGGGGCGAATCCTCGAGTTGTTCGTGGACGCTTCCCGCGAGAGCCGTGACGACGTTTCCTCTTTGGCTGAGTCAGCCCGAGCTTCGGGTATTCCGGTGACGGTCGTCGGCGACGTGCGGGCCATGGCCCACACGACGGCACCCCAGGGCCTGGTGGCGCGGTGTCGCCCGATCCGCCCGGTGACCCTCGAAGACCTCGTCGACATGCACACTCCGGCATCGCTGGTCATCGTCGACCACGTCGAGGACCCCCACAACCTGGGGGCGATCGTCAGGAGCGCCGTGGCTGCCGGCATCCCGAGAATCGCGGTCCCCAGCCGAAGAGGGGCCCCACTGGGCGGCGCTGCGTTCAAGGCTGCCGCCGGGGCGATGGAACTGGTTTCGATCGCCGAGATCTCATCGGTGGCCGACGCCGTGAGGCGCCTCGGATCGAGGGGCGTCTGGACCGTGGGCTTGGACTCCGGAGGCCAAACCTCCATCTTCGGGCTGGACTTGTTGGCCGAGCC
>JBFJTO010000310.1:0-2257 GCA_041625295.1 Acidimicrobiia bacterium
CCAGTTCGCTCGCCGGAACGATGGTTCCCTGGAGAGCGTTTCTCTCGGCCCAGACGGCAGCGTTGTGCGGGTTTTCGAAGAAGTTCACCTTGGGGCACCAGGCGTCGACGACTGATTGTTCCCCGAACCCGTCGAGGATGAAAACTGCGGCGTTGGTGTGGGGAACTCCGCCGACGACCGCCATGCTGATTGTTTCTCCGTTGTGCGGATCCGTAGATTCGATTGTCCCGTCGGCGCCTAACGCCCCGAGTATGCCGATGGCGTCGAGGGCGCACCAGGTCCACCGCTGGTCGCCGTTCATCATTATTCGGTGGGCGGTGGGCGTCACGCTCAAACCTCCCACCGCAACGACCGCCCCGGTGGTATCGAGGCGTAGCCGTCCTGCTGTTACTGCATCGGCCAGTTTGGCTTCCAGAGCTGTGACTTCATCGCCGGTTACCGCGGCGATCGCCGAAGGGCTGATGGGGGTTCCCTGTTCCAACAGTTGCCGGAACAGGTACTTGCCGACGGCGGACATCTCACCTGGCAGCCCGACCGTTTCTTCAAGGATTGGATCTTGGGCACCCATGATTTCCTGGTTCCCGCAACAGCATTGATCATTCATAGGTGCCATGGAATTCCTCAGACACCGACCTGTCAAGCGTTGAGGATCCTCGCCCCCGACAGCAGAGAGTAGACCTCCGGTCGCGGCGCTCGGGGAGACCATTCCGGACGGTTGACTGCCCATGTCTGAACGTCCGGGGAATGTGGCAGGGATCCAGAGTTTGCGGCGCCCCTGACCGGAGGGGGATGTGGAAGGTAGGAGCCGTTCCACGCCAGGATCAGGGGCGCCGGGCCGGGAGTGTGGCAGAAACTGGCAGAGAAATCTACGACGAGGTGACATGTCGCGATTGAATCCGGATCGGAATCTCCTCTCCAGGGTGGCGCGGTTCCTATCGAAAGGCCCGATGCTGGTGAGCAGATTCACGAGTGGTGTGCAGCGGGAGAGTTGGTGAGAAATGCACACTGTGCCCATGGCTCGCGTATCATTATTTCTTGGATTGATAACGGCGGTTAGTTCTGTCTAGGGAGTGTCGATGGCTGATCTCGGAGGGGCGATGATCACCCGGATCGCTGAATTGGCCCGACGGTTGTTGCGCCATCGTCTGGCAGTGCTGTTTCTGGTTGTCGGGTTGGTGGTGGGGTCTTTGGAGATGCCCGGCGGGCTTCGGTGGCTTCTGGCCACTGTCTCGGTGGTGTTGGTGGGCCTGGTGGCCTGGATCGACTCATACGACCGGTCTCGGCAGAAGAAGCGTGCCGTCGAAGTCTTGGAGGGCACTTTCGCGGGTCGGGACGACGCGTCATCGGCGTCTTTCGTCTCCAGGTCTGACGGCCGGCTCGTGGTCGTGAATCGGGCCTATCTCGATCTGTTCGGGTTTGCCTCGCTCGGCAAGGCCCGCCGTTTTCGAGCGTCGGGTCTATGGGTGTCGAGGGGGGATCGGAGACGTTGGGTGTCCCAGTTGCGTCACCGGGGCAGCGTCATCGGGTATGAAACGGAGTTGAAAGACCTGTACGGGCATCGGTTCCCGGTACTGATCAATGCCCGGATCGATGCCGAAACCTCCGAGATTCACGGAACCATCGAGACGGTGGGTGACTCCGAGGTCGGGGAGCGGGTGGTATCCCGGGACCGCTATGTGGCGTTGTTCGAGGCGTCGCCGACACCCACTCAGATCCAGAACTATCGGCCGATGTATGCCGCGATCGATGAGCTTGCGGCTGGGGGCGTCGAGAATCTTTCCGGCTACCTCGCCGCCAATCCGGGTGAAGCCTTGCGGTTGTCCGGGTTGCGGGAGGTGGCCGCATCCAACCCGGCCATGATCGAATTATTGGGGGGCGAGTCCGTCGTAGCTGTAAACAGGACTCTGGCTGGCCGTTCCACGTTGGTGATGACACCGGAGGCGGCGGTTGAGTCGGTGATGGCAGCGGTCTCTAATCCGACCGCCGGATCGGCGACCCTCCGTTATCTGTTGCACGGCCATCCGGCCGTGTTTCAGCTTGGCTGGTCTGCCCCCGAGGTGGAAGGGTCGGCAGACTTTTCTCGGGTGGTGGTCACCTTTACCGATGTCACCGAACTCGAAGTTGCCCAGGAACGGTTCCAGACGATGTTCGAGTCGTCTCCGATTCCGACTCAGCTCACCGACTATCGGCCCATGTTGGCTGAGATCGAAACTATCAGAGCTTCCGGGTCTACCGACATTGCAGCCTATTTGGCAGC
>JBFJTO010000311.1:0-2255 GCA_041625295.1 Acidimicrobiia bacterium
GGCCACTGTGAGAAGGCTTCTTATCGTGCGGGTTCGGGCGGTGTGGACGGCGGCTCGCCTCTTGCTCCGGAACCGCATCGCCGCGATCGGGGTCACCATCATCGCTCTGTTCGGTCTTGCCGCGGCGGTGTATCCGCATCTGGTGGGGTCGGCCTTGCCGAGCGGCGTCTACGACCCCGTCACGGGCTTCGATCCCGACATCATCCACCCGTCGATCATTGGTAGCAGCCACTGGCTGGGCACCGATTCGCTGGGTCGCGACGTTCTGTCGCAGCTTCTTGCGGGCGCCGGTCCATCATGGCTGCTGGCGGTCACAGCCGCGATCACAACCGCGGTCGTCTCGATCGTCGTGGGTGGTGTCGGGGCCGGATTCCCGGGGTGGCTCGATGCGTCGATCTCGAGGGTCTCCGATGCTTTTCTGTTGCTCCCGGCCCCGATCTTCATCTTGATCATCGGGACCTCCGAGCGATCAAACGACTTCGGCCCTGTGCGCTTCGGACTGGTGTACGGGTTGATAACGGGAGTTGGTGCCGGAGCGATAGTGATCAGGTCGCAGGCGTTGAAGATTCTCGTCTCACCTTTCATCGACGCGGCTCGTCTGGCCGGCTGCGGCCGTCTTCGGATTATCACAAGGCACTTGTTCCCGCATCTGTATCCGCTTGGCGCCGTGTACATGATGCTTTCGGTGGTCGGTGTGATCGTTGCCGATGGATTTGCTTCGTTTCTCGGCCAGACCGGCACCAGGGTGAATTGGGGCACGATGGTCTATTACGGGATCGCGTTCCCGAACCCCTCGACAGGAGCGCCCGTCTGGAACGCTCTTCTGCCTCCCGCACTCGCTTTGAGCTTGTTTGCGGCTGCATTCCACATGGTCTCCGTGGGCATGCGGAGGGTTGCCGACCCGCGCCTTCGTAACGTGGGAAATCGAACCGCGGGCCGCCGTGGCTGAATGGCGGGTCGCGGCGGGAAGCGGGTAATATGCCGTTCCCTCCGCAGTGACTTGCTGTCGCGCCGCGGTCGGGGGTGGTGTAATAGGTAACACGACAGGTTCTGGTCCTGCTATTGAGGGTTCGAGTCCTTCCCCCCGAGCCTCCGAACCGCTGTTCGGATGAATGGCCCCGTCGTCTAGTGGCCTAGGACGTCGGCCTCTCAAGCCGGTAACACGGGTTCGAATCCCGTCGGGGCTGCCACGAGCGATGTTCGCTCGCGGGAACAGGAAGAGTTGGTGCCAATCCGACCTCGGTGGTGGTTCTCGGCCGAGGTCCTCGACGACCGCGGCGACGCTGAACCAAAGATTGGCGTCCCAAAGCTCGATTTCCTGCGACAATCTTCCACCCTCTTCGAGAAAGACCTCAATGTCCGGCAATGCTGACTTCTTTTTGACCGACACCGCCCTCATCTCGGTGGCTCATGAGGACGCGCCCGAGGTCGTGACGTCCGCACACTTTGATGAGATCCTCGCGGACACCTACGAGCGTATTGGTGCCCAGCCGGGACTGCTCGAGAGCCTGGCCGGTGTTCGCGAGCGGCGCTGGTGGCCACAAGGCCATCTCTTCACCGATGCCGCGGCGGCTGCGGGAGCCAAAGCCATCGAGGCGAGCGGAGTTCGCATCGACGAGATCGGCTTGCTGATCGACACCTCGGTCTGCCGGGATCGGTTGGAGCCGTCCTCGGCAGTCACCGTTCACCACAAGCTCGACCTTCCCAGTTGGTGTCTGAATTTCGATCTCTCCAACGCCTGCCTCGGATTCGTCAACGCGCTGAATGTGGCCGGAAACATGATCGACAGCGGTCAGATCGATTACGCCCTGATCGTCGACGGGGAAGGAAGCCGGGTCACCCAGGAACGGACACTGGCACGGCTGTCCGGCCCCGAGTCGACGATGGCCGATCTCTTTTCCGAGTTCGCTTCGCTGACGCTGGGATCCGGTGGGGCGGCAGCTGTGGTGGGGCGGCACTCTGAGAACCCGGGAAGCCACAAGGTGGTCGGTGGGACGGCCCGGGCCGACACCAGCTACCACGATCTGTGCGTGGGGAGCCTCGACAGGATGCGAACCGATACCAAGGCACTTCTCGATGCCGGTCTTCACGTTTCCAAACTGGGCTGGGGTGATGCTGAAGAGCGCGGCTGGCTCGAGATCGACCGCTACATACTCCATCAGATCTCGCAGGTGCACACCAACCTGCTTTGTGAGCGTCTCGGAATCGATCAGTCCAAGGTGCCACTCACGTTCCCGTTCCTCGGCAACGTCGGA
>JBFJTO010000312.1:0-2251 GCA_041625295.1 Acidimicrobiia bacterium
AATTTCGTGGATACGGTCGATCTTCTGGCAGTGGCCGCTCCAGGAGCCACCTTCCTCCTCAACAGCCCGTATGACTCCAGCATCGTGTGGGAGAAGATCCCCGGAAACATGCAGCGTCAGATAATCGACAAGAAGCTGGCGTTCTGGGTGGTGGATGCCAACGCGGTGGCGGCCGAAGCGGGATTGGGCGGACGAGTCAACACCGTCCTCCAGACCTGTTTCTTCGCCCTCACCGACCTGGTTCCAACCGATGAGGCGATCGCGGCGATGAAGGACGCCGTCCAGAAGTCGTATGGCAAGCGGGGCGAGGTCATCGTTCGACGCAACGGCGTGGCCATCGACAACGCTCTCTCCAAGCTTCAGCAGGTGGAGGTGCCCGCCGAGCCATCCAATCCGGACAGCCACGGGATCGTGATCCCGGACTCGGCATCGGACTTCGTGAAGCGGGTGACCGCAACCATGCTGCGAGGCGAGGGCGATCTTCTGCCCGTATCGGCCCTTCCGGTCGATGGGAGTTTTCCCACCGGGACCACCCGCTACGAGAAACGCTCCATCGCAACCGAGATTCCCATCTGGGATCCCGACATCTGCATCGATTGCGCCCGGTGTGCCCTCGTGTGCCCCCATGCAGCCATTCGAATGAACATCTACGAACCGGGAGCGCTCGAAGGTGCTCCGGCCACCTTCCTATCCAAAGAAGCAACGGGCAAGGATTTCCCGGGTCAACTCCTGACCATCCAGGTTGCCCCCGATGACTGCACCGGATGTGGAATCTGCGTCGACGTGTGCCCTGCCAAGTCCAAGGAGGAGGTCAAGCACAAGTCGATAAACATGGAACCGAAGCTCGACCACCTGGAGGCGGAACGCGCCAACTTCGACTTCTTCGTCAGCCTCCCCGAGCAACCAAAGGCGGATTTGAAGGTCCACAGCCTCAAAGGCAGCCAGATGGTCGTTCCGCTATTCGAGTTTTCGGGGGCCTGTTCCGGCTGTGGCGAGACGCCCTACGTGAAACTGATGACGCAGATGTTCGGGGACCGCCTGATCGTCGCCAACGCCACCGGCTGTTCGTCGATATACGGGGGCAATCTCCCGACCACGCCATACACCATGAACACCGACGGGCAGGGTCCCGCCTGGGCCAACTCGCTGTTCGAAGACAATGCCGAGTTCGGTCTTGGCATGCGGCTCGCTCTCGACGCCAAGAGGGCGGATGCCCGTGGGGCCGTGAAGGCGCTTGCCTCCGACCTCGGAGACCTGGCCTCAGAAATCCTCGACGCCGACCAGTCCACGGATGCCGGTGTGGCCGAGCAGCGGTTGCGGGTCGAAGAGCTCCGCAAGCACCTGGCCGGGCTCGACACCCCAGAGTCGAGACGACTCGACGCCGCGGTCGATGCCCTGATCGAGACATCGATATGGATCGTGGGAGGCGATGGATGGGCCTATGACATCGGGTTTGGCGGACTCGACCATGTGCTCTCGACCGGTCGCAACGTCAACATCCTCGTCCTGGACACCGAGGTCTACTCCAACACCGGTGGCCAGGCCTCCAAGGCGACACCGCGGGCGGCGGTAGCCAAGTTCGCCTCGGGCGGAAAGAACACCGGCAAGAAGGACCTCGGGCAGATCGCCATGTCATACGGCAACGTCTATGTCGCCCAGATCGCCATGGGAGCCAACATGACCCAGACGGTCCGGGCGTTCTCGGAAGCGGAAGCGCATCCCGGAGTGTCTCTGATAATCGCCTACAGCCCATGCATCGCCCACGGAATCGACATGTCCACCCAGATGTCGCATCAGAAGGAAGCTGCCGACAGCGGATATTGGCCGCTGTTCCGATACGACCCGGCCCGAGAGGCCGAGGGCGATCCGGGGCTGCGGTTGGACAGCCGCAAACCCACGATTCCGTTCACCGATTTCGCCAGGAAGGAGGCGCGCTTCGCAATGTTGACCCGCGCCAATCCCAAGCACGCCGATGAGCTGATGAGACAGGCCCAACAGGACATCGATGATCGCTGGCACTTCTACGAGCAGATGGTGACAATCCACCGAACGGCCGAATACGCGGAGGTGACCGATGAGCAGTGACCCCAAGCCGGTGGTGGATCTCTCCACCGAGTACCTCGGAATCCGCCTGGCGCACCCTGTGATGCCATCGGCATCTCCACTGACCGGCGACCTGGACCACCTCCACCTCCTCGCCGAGGCCGGAGCATCAGCCGTGGTGCTGCCGTCCTTGTTCGAGGAGCAGATA